>NZ_JBFBCG010000007.1:0-153807 GCF_040683105.1 Streptomyces sp. NPDC051020
TGACCTCGCCCGCACCGCACCACGAGAGCCCTCCGACCGTCACCGCCGAAGGGCTATCTCGCCGTACCCGTCTGACCGTTGAGTTTTCCGGTCAGGGTGTCGGGCTCGATGGCTCTCGCGTGGTGTGGGGAGGGCTTGGGGAGCAGGTCGGTTCCCGGACGGCTCCCAGAAGAGGTTCGGGAAGGTGACGGCGGCCGGGTCACCCCGTCACGGCCCAGGGAGGCACGGTGTCAGCGTGTGCCGGCCGCCAGCTCGTAGTCGCCGATGAGGTCTCCGAGCAGGGTACCGGCGAGGATGTCGCTGGGGACGTGACCGGCCATGTAGACGCGGGAGTAGACGACTTCGTCCTGCATCCACTCATAGTCCGCGGTGCGGTGCGGGGCGAAGTCGCTGAGCAGGGTGACCGCGGCGGCGGAGCGTGCGGCGTGCCGGGAGGGGTAGGAATAGGGGCCCTTGGCGCCGGCCTTGAGGTGCTTGTCGGGGCGCAGGGAGGGGTCCAGGACGAACGGCGCGGGCTGCTTGTCCTTGGTGGCCACCTGGTCGCTGACGGTCTTGGCCATCTTCAGGGCGGCCTTGAGCTGTGCCTTCTCCGCGGTGCCCTGGGCGGCGGGGATCAGTTCGCGCTGGTCGTGGAGGTAGAGCTTCCAGATGTCCTTCTTGCCGTAGATCTCCAGCCAGGCGGCGGCCTTCTTCCCGGCGGCGGTACGGGTCTTGGCGAGTTGCTGGACCTGGTGGAGTTCGGCGGTACGGGTCTGCGCGGAGGGCGGCGCGGGGATCTGCCGGGCGGCCCAGGCGGCGAACGCCTTGTCGTCGCGGGTGGTGCCGTGTTGTGCCTTCCACTGGGCGAAGAGCTTGTCCGCCTTGGTGTGCTGGGCCGCGACCTGTTTGCCGAGCGGGGCGATCTCCGCGTCCGGGAAGAGGGCCGGCGGCGGGTTCTGCTTGATGAGGGCGGTCGCTCCGGGCTTCTCGTGCTTGGCGGAGGTAGACGCGGAGGCTGATGCCCCGATCATCTGCGGTCGTAGCACGCCGACGGCGGCGGCCGCGACGGCGACGATCGCGATGAGGGCGTACGGCCACTTGATGCTGCGCAGGACGTTCATGCGGCGTGGGTCCTTTCGAGGTGCGGTGCCGTCACCGGTTGCCGGTCGGTCCGGAAGTGGGTGCGGGCGAGGTGGCGTACGTCGTTGTCGGGCAGGCCGGGGGTGAGCAGGGACTGACCGACGATGTACTTGCTGAGGGAGACGGGCCGGGCGCCGAGGCGCAGCAGCAGCCGGTCGGCAGGTGCGGGCCGTAGACCGCCCTTGGTCTCGACGAGGACGTGACCGGGGTCGAGGCCGGCGGTGCGGTCGCCGCGGTGGCAGGTGAGGATGCCGTCGAGGGTGACGCGGGTGCCGTGGTGGAGGTCGGCGAGGGCGGCGCGGACGTAGCGGATCTCGGCGGCGGGGGACAGGGCGGCGGCCTGGACGGGGATCCCGGCGTGCCGCAGTACGTCGTCGACGAACTCAGCGGCCGGTGCGTCGAGTTGGCCGTACGCGGGGGCCGGGATCGTGAGCGCGTGCTTGACCGTGGCGCCGCGGCCGTCCTTGGTCTTCACCTCCGCCCGGCACAGTCCGTCCTCCGCGTACAGGCGCGTGCGGACCTTCCAGCGGTGGCGGCGCCGCTGGATGTGGGCGCGCCAGGCGCCGAGCTGCGGGGTGTCGAAGTACGTGCTGAGGTAGTTGGTCGTACGCCGTCCGGCGAGGTCGAGGACCCGGTGGCTGTCGGCGAGCCGGTCGACGAAGAGGTGTGCAGCCTCGAGCGGGAGCAGGTACTTGCGGTCGGTGCGGTGCTGGAGAGCGGCTGCCGCGTCGACCTCGGTGAGCGTCGCGCCGCGCAACCCCGGGAGTCCGAGCGCGGTGGCGAGGGAGGCCGCGTCCGTCATGACGCTGCCGCGCTCTCGTGCGCGGTGGGAAGGCCGGTCTCCGTGGCGGCCGGTGGTTCGTCCGGCTGGGCGGGGTAGCGGGCGGAGACCCGGGTGGTCTCGCGTACGTAGTCGACCTCGTCGACCACGACGGACAGGGGGGCCTGGCCGACGCGGAACGCTACGTCCTGGGCGATGAGACCGGGGTCGGGGTAGATCCGGTCGAGGGTGAGCTTGACGACCCGGGTCGGGTTGTACGTCCTGGGGTCGTCGACGACCAGCACCGCCACGAGCACGAGGGCGTCCAGGGCGAGGACGAGCCAGCTCTGGCGCTGCGGCAGCCCGGTGACGAGAGCGATGACCAGGGCTGCGAAGGTGTAGGCGACGTCGCGTAGGGTGAACGCCGCGCTGCGCAGCCGGACCAGGGAGAGGATGCCGAACAGGCCGAAGCCGACCCCGGCCGGGAACTTGCCCCCGCCGATCGCGCCCATCGCGGCGAACAGGCCGATGTTCAGCGCGGTCAGCACGAGTGGCATCTCCGGTGCGCTGGGGCGGCGCCGGTAGAGCCATCCGACCAGGATCAGCAGGGCGACGACGTCGAGGCCGCCGCGCGTGATCAGGTCTCCGGGGGCGATGTGGTCGGTGATGGCCTTCGAGGCGAGCACCGATATCGCTGTGTGCATGGCAGTTCCTTCCCCTGCGGCGTACCAGGCGGCGGACCGGCCCCGGTCCGCGATGCGCCGCGACGTGAAGAACGCTAGGGATGATGCATGAACAGACCATGAAGCCTTCTCGGCCGACCGGGTCGGGTCCTCGCGGTCGGGGCGTCCGCGGTTCCGGTTAGCCTGGCCGTCATGCACTACCTGGTCGTCGACGACGAGACCCGCCTCACCGATCTGGTCGTCCGCTACCTCGGCGAGTCCGGGCACAGTGCGGAGGGCCGCTACGACGGGCCCTCCGGCCTGGCCGCCGCCCGCGATCCCCGCCTTGACGCGGTGGTCCTGGACGTGATGCTCCCCGGGATGGACGGGCTCAAGGTGTGCCGCACCCTGCGCGGCGAGGGCATCGACGTCCCGGTGATCCTGCTCACCGCACGCGGCGCCGTCAGTGAGCGGGTCGCCGGCCTCGACGCCGGGGCCGACGACTACGTCGTCAAACCCTTCGCCATGGAAGAGCTGCTCGCCCGGCTGCGCGCGATCTCCCGGCGCCACCCCGGCCCGTCGGGACGCCTCCAGGTCGGCGACCTCGTGCTGGATCCGGAGCAGCAGCGGGCCTGGCGGGGCGACTGCGAACTCGATCTGCCGCGCCGGGAGTTCGCCGTGCTGCACGTGCTGATGGAAAACGCGGGCCGGGTCGTCTCGCGGCTGCAGCTCCTCGACGAGGTCTGGGACGGTGAGACCGATCTGCGCAGCAACGCCATAGACGTCCACGTCTCCAAGGTGCGCGCCAAGGTCGACCGGGCCTTCGACCGCACCACGATCACGACGCTGCGCGGCCGGGGTTACCGCCTGGAGGCCGCCCCGTGACACGGCCCGGTCGGCTGTCGGCGCGTTTGCGGCGCCTGCCGGTGGTCGCACGGCTGGTGCTGGCCGTCGCCGTCACCATGTCCCTCGTTCTGGCGGGCACTGCAGGCCTGGTCTACTGGCGCGTCGAAACCGCCCTGGACCGTCAATTGGACGGGGACCTGGCCGCGTACCAGCAGAGCCTGGACCGGGCCGTGCGCGCCGGTGACGTACTGCCGCCCGGCCCCGATGGCAGTCTCCATCAGGTCCTCGACGCCGAGGGCCGGGTGCTGCGCTCCAGCGCCGCCCTGCGTGGTCAGCAGCTGCTCACGCCCGCGGAACGCGCCGCCGTCGCTGACGGTGCCACCGTCCGCCGCGATGTCGGCTCCCTGCTGCCCATCACCTCGGACACGCTGCGACTGCAGGCCAAGCGGGTCACCGCCGGCGGGCAGCCGCGCATCGTGGTCGCCGCGGTCCGGCGGGGCCATCGTGACGAGGCGCTGCGCGAGCTCCTGGCCCAGCTGGCCCTGGCATCCGGGCTCACGCTGCTGGCCGCCTCGTACGTCGGCTACCGCACCGCCCGCGCCGCGCTGCGCCCCGTCGAGCGGTACCGCAGTGGCGCCGCCGCTCTCGCCGACAGCACGGGCGGAACCCAGGACCTGCGCCTGGAGGTGCCCACGGACCGCGACGACGAGATCACCCGGCTCGGCCACACCCTCAACCGCATGCTCGACCGGCTGGACGCCTCCGCCGCTCGCGAGCACCAGTTCATCGCGGACGCCAGCCACGAGCTGCGCACGCCGCTCACCCTGATGCGGGCTGAAATCGACGTGGCGTTGCACCGGCCGCGCGACGCCGAGGAGTTGACCGACACGCTGCGTTCCGTCGACACCGAGGTCGGTCGCCTGGTCAGCCTGGCCAACGCTCTCCTCGATCTGGAACAGCTCGACAGCGGTGAAGGCGTGCAGCCCAGCGCCATCGGCCTCGGCCGCCTCCTCGACGACGCCTGCGCCCGCTACCGGACGGCTGCCGCACGCGAGGAACGCACCCTCACCGTTGAGCACGGCGATGCTACGGTGCGGGTCGACCCGCGCTGGCTCGAACCGGCCATCGGCACCCTGCTCGACAACGCTCTGCGCCACGGCGCCGGTACGATCCGGCTGCGTGCCGAGACCCACGGCGGGCGTCTGCGGCTGACGGTCACCGACGAAGGCTCCGGCTTCCCGCCCGACTTTCTCCCGCGTGCCTTCGACCGCTTCTCCCGGGCCGAGACCAGTCGCACCACCCCCGGCACCGGACTCGGTCTGGCTCTGGTCGCCGCGGTCGCCGTCTCGCACGACGGCACCGCCCATGCCGAGAACACCGCATCAGGTGCGACCGTCACCCTCGACATCGCCTGCTGAGCCCGCCGAGCCGGTGTCCCCGCCTCCGGAGCGGCGGCCTACGAGTCCGATCACCGGGCTGATCACGAGCAGGGCGGCGAGCTCATGCCTTTGGCCCGGAAGCCGTCGACCGCTGCTTCCGTGGAGCCGGTTCCGGCCCCCTCGACTGTCGGCCGATGCGCCAAAGGTTGTCCCGTATGTGCGCGGCCTCTTATGCCCTGGGGGTTATGCCCAGCCCTTGTGCGAGTCCCTGGTTCGCTGCCCCACGCTGCAGCGCCCCATTTTCCCCCGTGCCGCCTCTGCGCCGCAGTACGACCAAGCACACCCCGGCCGCGGCCGCGAGCACAACCGCCATGGAAACAGTGAAGATCATGCGTCCCCCGTTGGTCTGGTGGAACCGTCCTGTGGTTTTTTGCTGATCCGTTACTGTCAGTATCCGTGCGATGGCGGAGTTCGTGAATGCAGCTGCGATGACCGGGGCATGCGTCCTGGTGTGGAGCGGCACCTGCTCGAACGTGCTCCGGACAAGAAAGAGGCCCATTCGCAATCAAGCGAATGAGCCTCTGACCCGGTACTTCAGCTGTCGGGGTGGCGGGATTTGAACCCACGACCTCTTCGTCCCGAACGAAGCGCGCTGCCAAGCTGCGCTACACCCCGATCGCCGCCGGTCTCCCGGCGACATCGATTACTTTAGCCCACCCGCGCCCGGAGACGAAATCCGGTTTCTGCCCCGGTGGGCGGGGCGCCCCCAGGTTTCAGTCGCGGGGCGTCAGCGTCAGCAGGGTCGCCTCGGGCGGGCAGGCGAAACGGACCGGGGTGTAGCGGTTGGTACCGCAGCCTGCGGAGACGTGGAGGTAGGCGCGCCGGTCGCCGACCGTGTGGCTGGAGAGCCCCTTGACCCGGTCCGTGTCCAGGTCGCAGTTGGTGACCAGAGCCCCGTAGAAGGGGATGCAGAGCTGGCCGCCATGGGTGTGACCCGCCAGGATCAGCGGGTAGCCGTCGGCGGTGAAGGCGTCGAGGGAGCGCAGATACGGGGCATGGACCACGCCGATGGACAGGTCGGCGCCCGTCTCGGGGCCGCCCGAGACCTCCGCGTACCTGTCGCGCTTGATGTGCGGGTCGTCGAGGCCGGTGAAGGCGAGCTCCAGGCCGTCGAGCTTGAGACGGCCCCGGGTGTTGCTCAGGTTCAGCCAGCCCGCCTCGTCGAACGCATCGCGCATCGGCTCCCACGGGTTGTGGACGACGCCGACCGCGGGGGCGTTGCCGTTGAGGCCGTGCTTGCCCTGGACCTTTTCGAAGAGGTAGCGGGCCGGGTTGCGGAGCTTGGGCCCGTAGTAGTCGTTGGAGCCGAAGACGTACACACCCGGGATCTCCATCAGCGGACCGAGCGCGTCCAGCAGCTCCGGTACGGCCTCCGGGTCGGAGAGATTGTCGCCGGTGTTGACGACGAAGTCCGGGCGCAGGCCGGCCAGCGACTGCAGCCAGCCGCGCTTCTTGCGCTGGCCGCTCACCATGTGGATGTCGGAGACCTGCAGCACGCGCAACGGGCGTGCCCCGTGCGGGAGCACGGGGACGGTGACCCGTCGGAGCCGGTACGAGCGGGCTTCGAAACCTGCCGCGTAAACGAGCCCGGCGGCGCCGACCGCTGCGCCGACTGCCGTGACTTTCAGGGGTACTCCGTAGCGTGCGCGCATGTGCCCATCGTCGCAGACACGATGCGGCGAGAGGAAAACCGGCGGGCGGTGGCCACCCCGCACCTGCCACAATCAGCACATGACCACGCTCAAGTCCAAGCTCAAGGAAGACCTCACCGCGGCCATGAAGGCGCGCGACGAGCTGACCTCGTCGACGCTCCGGCTGACCCTCACCGCGATCACCAAGGAGGAGGTCAGCGGCAAGACGTCGCGTGAGCTCTCCGACGACGAGGTGCAGAAGGTCATCGCCAAGGAGGCGAAGAAGCGCCGCGAGGCGGCCGAGGCCTTCGCCCAGGGCGGCCGGACGGAGCAGGCCGAGCGCGAGAAGGCGGAGGGCGAGCTGCTCGACGCCTATCTGCCGAAGCAGCTCAGTGACGACGAGCTGGGTGCGATCGTCGCGTCGGCGGTCGACGAGGCGAAGGCCGCCGGTGCCGAGGGGCCGCGGGCGATGGGTGCCGTCATGAAGATCGTGAATCCGAAGGTCGCGGGGCGCGCGGACGGTGGCCGGGTGGCCGCCGCGGTGAAGAAGCTCCTCGCGGGCTGAGCGGACCGTACATACGAGGAGGTGGGGTGACCCGGAACATTCCGGGTCACCCCACCTCCTCGTTCATGGGCCGAGCGGCCGGTCAGGGACCCTTCGTGCCGTCGGGACCCGGGCGCTGGGGTCCGTAGTTCCCGCCGGTGTTGTCCGGCGGGACGTCGGGGAACGGGTTGTTGCCGTCGCCCCTGTCCCGTCCCTTGTCCCGTCCTCGTCCCCGTCCCCAGCCCCGGTCCTCGTTCGAGTTGTCCGGCGGGTCCGGGATGTTGACGGTGTTGAACGACGGGGCGGGCAGTCCGTTGAGGGCGTTCGTCATGGCGTCGCGCCAGATCGGTCCGGGGACCTGACCGCCGTACACCTTGTCCTGGTACACGCCACCGATGGTGATGTTCACCATCTCCACGCTCTGGGACGGGCTGCCGACCCAGACCGCGCCGGACATGTTCGGCGTGTAGCCGACGAACCAGGCGTTCTTACGGGCGTCGGTCGTACCCGTCTTGCCCGCGCTGTCGCGGTTCTGCAGGCCGGCCTGTCGACCGGTACCTGAGTCGATCACACCGCGCAGCAGAGTGTTGACGGTGTCCGCCGTCGTCTGGGACATGGCCTGCGAGCAGGTGGTCTTCGGTACCGGGAGCGACTTGCCGTTCGCCGTCGTGACCGCCTCGACGGCGATCGGCGTGCAGTACGTGCCCCGGTTGGCGAAGGCGGCGTACGCGCTGGCCATCGTGAGCGGCGAGAGGCCGTTGGAGCCGAGGGTCAGCGTGGAGGGGTTCTGCGGCAGCTTGGTGCCGTCGCCCTGCACCACGCCGAGCTGGTCGGTCATCTGGGAGACCGGGCACATGCCGATGTCCTGGAGCATCTGGACGAAGTAGGTGTTGACCGACTTCGCCATCGCTTCCGACAGGGCGTACGGCCCCTCCTCGGACTCGCTCTCGTTCTCCAGGTGATAGTTCCCGTCGTTGACCCAGGGCTTTCCGCAGGTCTGAACCGTGGCCGGGTAGTCCATCTCGTACGGCGACGAGTACATCTGCGTCGCAGGCTTGCCACCCTCTATGGCCGCCGCGGCGAGGAACGGCTTGAACGTCGACCCGGTCGGGAAGCCGTAGTTCGAGCCGCCCATCTCCTTGTTGACCGAGTAGTTGTACTGGGTCTCGTCCGGCCCGAAACCGTACGGCTTGGACTGGCCCATGCCCATGATCTTGCCGGTGCCGGGCTGGACCAGCGTCACGGCGGTGGCGACCTTGTCCGTCTTGTAGACGTGACTCCTGATCGAGTCCTGCACGCCCGCCTGCGCCTGCGGGTCGAGCGTCGTGCGGATCGTGAGTCCGCCCTGGTTCCAGACCTTGGCCCGCTCCTCCTTCGTCTTGCCGAAGACCGGGTCGGTGAGGAAGACCTTGCGGACGTAGTCACAGAAGAAGGAGGCACCGTTGACGGCCGTGATGCAGCCGTTCTTCGGCTTGCTGACCCTCAGCTTGATCGGCGTCGCCTGCGCCTTCTTCGCCTCCGTGCGAGTGATGTCCCCGACATCCGCCATCCGCTGGAGCACGGTGTTGCGACGCTTGGTCGCTTCCTCCGCGTCGTTGACCGGGTCGTAGCGGCTCGGCGACTGGACGATGCCGGCCAGCAGGGCGGCCTCCTCCAGCTTCAGGTCCTTCGCCGGCTTGGAGAAGTAGCGCTGGGAGGCCGCCTCGACGCCGTACGCCTGCTGCCCGAAGAACGTGATGTTGAGGTAGTTCTCCAGAATCTTCTTCTTGCCGAGCTCTTCCTCGACCTGGATCGCGTACTTCAGCTCCTGGATCTTGCGGCCCATCGTCTGCTGGGTGGCCTGCGCGACCTTGTCCGGGTCGTCGCCCGCCTCTTCGACGAAGACGTTCTTCACGTACTGCTGGGTGAGGGTCGACGCGCCCTGCGCGGTCCCGCCCGCCTGCACGTTGCGGTTCATCGCGCGCAGGATGCCCTTGAGGTCGATCGCCCCGTGCTGGTAGAAGCGGGCGTCCTCGATCGCGATGATCGCCTTCTGCATGTACGGGGAGATGTCCTTCAGCGGAACGACGGTGCGGTCACGCGAGTAGACCGTCGCGAGCATGTCGCCCTTGCTGTCCAGGATCTTGGTGCGCTGGCTCAGCGGCGGAGTCTTGAGGTTGGCCGGGATTTCGTCGAATCCCTCGACCGTTCCCTTCGCGGCGAGCCCCAGAGCTCCGGCGGCCGGCAGCGCGATGCCTGCGAGCACGACTCCGGAGAGTGCGGCGACACCGAGGAACTTGGCGGCCTGCTGGGTCGCGGTGAGACCCCCGCCCGAGCGGTTCTTTGGCATGGAGGCAGCCTACGTTCTCATTCGCCGGACAGGCGTATATGCGTTGGCCTAAGCTGCTCCCAACTGTCACAGCCGTCCGGTTCCGTATCAACCCCCATGCAGAATTCGGCCGTGACCCGACCACGGTTCGGCCAGCACGTCGGGCGCCCCGAATTCGCCCCATGTGTCATTGAACATCCGTTGTGACTCAGATCAATTGTCCCTATTTTGCGGGGATATTCTTTTATGTCCTTGCCTCACTCCCCTGGGTGATCTGCCGCGTACGCATAGTCCGTTCGGGCCATTCAAGATTGGGCCCGAAGGGGGTGTTGCGCTGTCGCCACCTTCCGTAACGTCCTCAACTGGCAGCGGTGAATATGCCGCTGCCGCCGTGGGGGAGCCTCGATTCGGGAGAGGACGGCGCCGGGATGGGCTGGGTAACCGACTGGAGTGCGCAGGCAGCCTGCCGCACTACCGATCCGGATGAACTGTTCGTACAAGGGGCAGCGCAGAACAGGGCCAAGGCGGTGTGCACCGGTTGCCCGGTGCGGACCGAGTGCCTGGCCGATGCGCTGGACAATCGCGTCGAGTTCGGCGTGTGGGGCGGAATGACGGAACGGGAGCGTCGCGCGCTGCTGCGCAGGCGACCCACCGTCACGTCCTGGCGCCGGCTGCTGGAGACCGCTCGCAGTGAGTACGAGCGGTCCACGGGCATCCTGCCGGTGGCCATCGGTCTGGACGACGAACTCCACGAGAGGTACGCCGCCGTGGGGTAGGCCGCCGGGGGTCCACCCGGCCGTCCGGGTGGGTTACGCAGCTCCGGCCGGAGCGGAATCGGTCGCGAGCCGGTCCCCGACGGCCCGCAGTCCTGCGAGGTCGTGCACATCTCCGGGCAGCGCCGCGACTTCGGTCACGGCGACCTCGGGGTGCAGCGCGATGAAGCGGTCGCGGGTGCGCTGTTCGCGCGCGACCACCTGCATGCGTTCAGCGTGCAGCCGCAGCAGGCCTGCGGTCAGCTCTTCGACGGAGACGGCATCAGCCTCTGGTTCGGTGTCAGCATCCTGGGTGTGCTCGGAACGGGCGGGGGAGGGCGGCGACTCGGGGTCTTCGGGAGAGGTGGCTGCCGAGTCGGCCGGGTCACGAAGTCCAGCCTTCCCGGTGGTCTGATCCACAATGCCGATGTCGTCAAGATTTTCTGCGGCTGCCAGGGCGCGCTCGGCGGAGAGCCGGGCGGCGTCACTGCCGTGGACCCGGTTGAGGACCAGACCGGCCAGGGGCATGTCCTCCGCGGCCAGCCGTTCCACGAAGTAGGCGGCCTCGCGCAGTGCGTCCCGTTCCGGTGTCGCGACGACGAGGAACGCCGTGCCGGGCGCCTGCAGCAGTCTGTACGTGGCATCCGCCCGGGTCCGGAAACCACCGAACATGGTGTCCATCGCCGCGACGAACGTCTGTACGTCGCGCAGGAACTGGCCACCCAGCAGCTTGCCGAGCGTCCCGGTCATCATCGACATGCCGACGTTGAGGAACTTCATCCCGGCCCGGCCGCCCATCTTCGCCGGAGCCATCAGCAGCTTGATGAACTTCCCGTCCAGGAAAGAGCCGAGCCGCTTGGGAGCGTCCAGGAAGTCCAGCGCGGAACGCGACGGCGGGGTGTCGACGACGATCAGGTCCCACTCGTTGCGCGCCCGCAGCTGCCCCAGCTTCTCCATCGCCATGTACTCCTGCGTGCCCGCGAAACCGGCCGACAGGGACTGGTAGAAAGGGTTCTCCAGGATCGCGCGCGCCCGTTCGCCCTCCGCGTGCGCCTCGACGATCTCGTCGAAGGTCCGCTTCATGTCGAGCATCATGGCGTGCAGTTCACCGCCGCCCTCACCGGCGCTCTCGATGCCCGGCACCCGGCGCGGGACGTTGTCCAGGGAGAGAATTCCCATGGACTGGGCGAGCCTGCGGGCCGGGTCGATGGTGAGGACGACGACCTTCCGGCCGCGCTCGGCGGCCCGTACACCCAGCGCCGCCGCGGTCGTGGTCTTGCCGACGCCGCCCGAGCCGCAGCACACGATGATCCGGATGTCCGGATCGTCGAGCAGCGCGTCGGTGTCCAGCGCGGGCGCGGTGGCCGTGGCTGTGTCTGTACCGGCGTCCGTACGCGCATCGGTGCCCGGTTCCGTACCCGCTCTCACGCACCCACCCCTTGGCCCGCCTCTTCGCCCACGCCCTGCTTGCGGAGTTCGACCGCAAGGTCGTACAGACCCGGCAGGTCCACGCCTTCGCCGATCAGCGGAAGTTCGTTGGTCGGCAGCTCCAGATCCGCGAGGGCCGCGCGCTGCTCGCGCTCCAGCTCGACCCGCTGGGCATGCTCGGAGGCCTGCTCGATCAGCGGACGTACCAGCGCCGCCGACCCGGTCACGCCCGCCCGGGTGAGCGCCTTGGCGATCTCCTTGCGGCGGCCCCCGGAGGCGGTACGCAGCGCGTCCTCGTCCAGCAGATGCGGCCGCACCATGTTCACGATGACCTTGCCCACCGGCAGTTCGGCCGCCCGCAGCTCCGCGACGCCGTCCGCGGTCTCCTGGACCGGCATCTCCTCCAGCAGCGTCACCAGGTGGACCGCCGTCTCCGGGGACTTCAGCACCCGCATCACGGCCTGCGCCTGATTGTGTATCGGACCGATCCGGGCCAGCCCCGCCACCTCGTCGTTCACATTGAGGAAGCGCGTGACGCGGCCGGTGGGCGGCGCATCCATGATCACGTAGTCGTAGCTGTACCGGCCCTGCTTGTCCTTGCGGCGTACGGCTTCGCAGGCCTTGCCCGTCAGCAGCACGTCCCGTACACCGGGTGCGATCGTCGTGGCGAAGTCGATCGCACCGAGCTTCTTGAGCGCCCGGCCCGCGCTGCCGAGCTTGTAGAACATCTGGAGGTAGTCGAGGAGTGCGCGCTCCGCATCGATCGCGAGGGCGTACACCTCGCCGCCGCCCGGCGCGACGGCGATCTTGCGCTCCTCGTACGGAAGGGAATCCGCCTCGAAGAGCTGGGCGATGCCCTGCCTGCCCTCGACCTCGACGAGAAGAGTGCGCTTGCCCTCGGTCGCGAGGGCGAGCGCGAGGGCGGCGGCGACCGTGGTCTTACCGGTACCGCCCTTGCCGCTGACGACCTGGAACCTGCTCACGTATTCGAGCCTAACCAGTACGGCCCCGGGCTACGCACGAGCCCGTACGTGCCAGGCATTACAGTCGGCCTATGACCAAGTGGGAATACGCGACCGTGCCGCTCCTCGTGCACGCGACGAAGCAAATTCTGGACACCTGGGGCGAGGACGGCTGGGAGCTGGTCCAGGTCGTTCCCGGCCCGAACAACCCCGAGCAGCTCGTGGCCTACCTGAAGCGGGAGAAGCCGTAGTGGCGGGCGCCGTCGAGGCGAAGCTCGCCGAACTCGGGCTGACGCTGCCGGACGTCGTACCGCCGCTCGCCTCGTATCAGCCGGCCGTCCAGTCCGGTGTGTACGTGTACACGTCGGGCCAGCTGCCCATGGTGGAGGGCAAGCTTCCGGTCACTGGCAAGGTCGGTGCGGAGGTCACGCCGGACGAGGCCAAGGAGCTGGCCAGGACCTGCGCGCTCAACGCGCTGGCCGCCGTGAAGTCGGTCGCGGGCGACCTGGACCGGATCAAGCGGGTCGTGAAGGTAGTGGGCTTCGTCGCCTCGGCCTCCGACTTCACCGGGCAGCCCGCCGTGATCAACGGTGCGAGCGAGCTGTTCGGCGCGGTGCTCGGCGACAAGGGCGTGCACGCGCGCAGCGCCGTGGGCGTCGCGGTGCTGCCGCTGGACGCGCCGGTCGAGGTCGAGGTGCAGGTCGAGCTGGACGGGGCCTGAGCCGCTGTTGCAGTGAGGCGGGTACCCGCGTGATCCGTGATCCCGCCCGGTCCGTGCGACCGGGCGGGATCACGCGTTTCACACCCCCGGGTCCATGCGTGACGCGTGTCTCGTCCCGTGCGCCCCTTGCCGCCTCTCGAACATCGTCGCGGTTCCGGATAGCCTCCGGCCATGTCCAATGGTCAGTGGTACCCACCGGAATGGCCCGACCGGATCCGGGCACTCGCCGCAGGCGAGCTCACGGCCGCGACCCCTCGGCGCGCCGCCACCGTGATGCTGCTCCGGGACCCCGCTGGCACCGAGGGCGGACCCACCGTCCACATGCTGCGCCGCCGCGCCTCCATGGCTTTTGCCGGCGGTGCGTACGCCTATCCGGGTGGCGGCGTAGACCCGCGCGACGACGACCGCCTCGTCGGCTGGGCCGGACCCGCGCTGGAGCTCTGGGCCGAGCGGCTCGGCGTCGGTACGGTCGCCGAGGCGCAGGCCATCGTCTGTGCGGCGGTCCGTGAGACGTACGAGGAGTCAGGCGTCCTCCTCGCCGGGCCGACCGCCGACACCGTCGTCAGCGACACCACGGGCGCCGACTGGGAGGCGGACCGCGAGGCCCTC
This sequence comes from Streptomyces sp. NPDC051020, assembly GCF_040683105.1. Taxonomy (NCBI): domain Bacteria; kingdom Bacillati; phylum Actinomycetota; class Actinomycetes; order Kitasatosporales; family Streptomycetaceae; genus Streptomyces; species Streptomyces sp. NPDC051020. The sequence goes on from NZ_JBFBCG010000007.1 coordinate 13,782, forward strand.
GTCGCCCGCGAGCTGTCCTTCGCCGAGTTCCTGGACCGGCGCGGGCTCGTACTCCGCTCCGATCTGCTCGGGGCGTGGGCGCGCTGGATCACGCCCGAGTTCGAACCCCGGCGCTATGACACCTGGTTCTTCGTCGCCGCGCTCCCCGAGGGGCAGCGCACCCTCTCCCATGGCCCTCAAGGCATGGGAGGCGCGCCGTCCGCCTCCACCGAGGCCGACCTCGCGCTATGGATCTCCCCGGCGGAAGCCACCGACGGATACGACCGGGGCGAGCTGCTCATGATGCCGCCGACCGTGTCGACGCTGCGTCAGCTGCGCCCGTACGGCACCGCAGCTGAGGCGCTGAAGGCCGCGTCCTCCCAGGACCTCACTCCAGTACTCGCACAGGCCCGTCTGGAGGACGGCGAACTGGTGCTGAGCTGGCCGGGGCACGACGAATTCACCAAGCACATCCCGACCGGAGATGGTTCCGCATGAGCGACGCAGCAGCGCTGCCCGGACAGCCGCGCGGCGGGGTTCTCTCCGGCCCCGCGACCGCCCGTACGGTCAACGTCCTCGCTCCCAACGCCTCGGCGATGACGCTCGACGGCACCAACACCTGGATCGTCGCCGAGCCCGACTCCGACCTCGCGGTCGTCATCGACCCGGGCCCACTGGACGACAGCCATCTGCAGGCCGTCATCGACACCGCCGAGCGCGCCGGCCGGCGGATCGGCCTCACGCTCCTCACCCACGGTCACCCCGACCATGCGGAGGGCGCGGCGCGCTTCGCCGAGCTGACCCGTACGGCGGTGCGCGCGCTGGACCCGGCGCTGCGGCTCGGCGAGGAGGGGCTGACGACGGGCGACGTGATCACCACCGGAGGGCTCGAACTGCGGGTGGTCCCGACCCCCGGGCACACCTCCGACTCGCTCTCCTTCCATCTGCCCGCCGACCGGGCGGTGCTGACCGGCGACACGATCCTCGGGCGCGGCACCACGCTCGTCGCGCACCCGGACGGGAGGCTCGGCGACTACCTCGACTCGCTGCGGCGGCTGCGCTCGCTGGCGGTCGACGACGGGGTGCACACGGTGCTGCCGGGGCACGGTCCGGTCCTGGACGACGCACAGGGCGCGGTCGAGTTCTATCTCGCCCACCGGGCGCACCGGCTCGCCCAGGTGGAGACGGCGGTGGAGGCCGGGCACCGCTCGGCCACGGAGGTGGTGGCGTACGTGTACGCGGACGTGGACCGGTCGCTGTGGCCCGCCGCGGAGCTGTCGGTGCGGGCGCAGCTGGAGTACCTGGGCGAGCACGGGCTGATCTGAGCCGCTGTTACGCCCGTGGCGCTGATATCGGGGCTGCGCGGCGCCGACGCGTGGCCGACGCGTGGCCGAGGCGCCGTGACGCGCGAGAGGCCCCGCCGTCCGGCGGGGCCTCTCGCGTCGTGAGGGGGTGGTGTCCGGCTAGCGCGAACGCTTCGCCAGGCGCTCCACATCCAGCAGGATCACGGCGCGCGCCTCCAGGCGGAGCCAGCCGCGGCCCGCGAAGTCGGCAAGCGCCTTGTTGACCGTCTCGCGGGAGGCGCCGACCAGCTGGGCCAGCTCTTCCTGGGTCAGGTCGTGGACGACATGGATGCCTTCCTCCGACTGGACGCCGAACCGGCGCGACAGGTCGAGGAGGGCGCGGGCGACACGGCCCGGTACGTCGGAGAAGACCAGGTCGGACATCTGGTCGTTGGTCTTGCGCAGTCGCCGGGCGACGGCGCGCAACAGGGCCGTGGCCACCTCGGGGCGGGCGTTCAGCCAGGGCTGGAGGTCGCCGTGACCGAGGCCGAGGAGCTTGACCTCGGTCAGCGCGGTGGCGGTGGCGGTGCGCGGGCCCGGGTCGAAGAGCGACAGCTCACCGATCAGCTCGCCGGGGCCGAGGACGGCCAGCATGTTCTCGCGTCCGTCGGGGGACGTGCGGTGGAGCTTCACCTTGCCCTCGGTGACCACGTACAGGCGGTCACCCTGGTCGCCCTCGTGGAAGAGAGCGTCGCCGCGTGCGAGGGTCACCTCACTCATCGAGGCGCGGAGCTCCGCGGCCTGCTCATCATCGAGCGCCGCGAAAAGCGGGGCGCGCCGCAGAACGTCGTCCACGAGTTCTCTCCTTGTCGGCCTGTTCAGGGAACCGTGGTCCCCATCATGCCGGACGGTAAAACAGTGCGATCAATCACAAACCAGTTTGACGCACGGGCGCGCCCCATCGTGCCGCAGGGGGCCGATTGGGGACGGATCCACAGTGACCGGGGCGGATGTCACTGCCTGGCTCTAGGCTGGCCGAGTGTCCAACAAGCCGGTGAGAGCGCAGGCCAAGGGGGCTGATGGGGTGTCGGAAGACCGTAATTCCGCTGTGGGCGAACAGGCTGCGAGTCGACCGACAAAAGCCGCAAAACGCCCGACTGGGGAGTCAGTGAAGCCGGTGAAGTCCGGCGGTCCCGCGAAGGCGTCCAATGGCTCCGCAAAGCAGGCCGGGGCATCGACGAAGACGTCCGGGGCGCCCGGGAAGGCGGTCGGGACAGCGGTGAAGCCGGGAAAGTCCGGGAAGCCGGAGTCGCACCTCGCGATGGTCCGCCGCGCCCGCCGGATCAACCGCGAGCTCGCCGAGGTCTATCCGTACGCCCACCCGGAGCTGGACTTCCGGAACCCCTTCGAGCTCCTGGTCGCCACCGTCCTCTCCGCCCAGACCACCGATCTGAGAGTCAACCAGACCACCCCTGCGCTGTTCGCCGCCTACCCGACCCCCGAGGACATGGCGGCGGCCGTCCCCGAGGAGCTGGAGGAGATCATCCGGCCGACCGGCTTCTTCCGGGCCAAGGCCAGGTCGCTGATAGGGCTCTCCGCGTCCCTCAGGGACAACTTCGGCGGTGAGGTCCCGGGGCGACTCGCGGACCTGGTCACGCTGCCAGGCGTCGGCCGCAAGACCGCCAATGTCGTCCTCGGCAATGCCTTCGGCGTCCCCGGCATCACGGTCGACACCCACTTCGGCCGGCTGGTCCGCCGCTGGAAGTGGACGGAGCAGGAGGACCCGGAGAAAATCGAGGCTGAGATCGCCGCGATCTTCCCCAAGAGCGAGTGGACGATGCTCTCGCACCGCATCATCTTCCACGGCCGCCGCATCTGCCACGCCCGCAGGCCCGCCTGCGGTGCCTGCCCGATCGCCCCGCTCTGCCCCTCGTACGGCGAGGGCGAGACGGATCCGGAGAAGGCCAGGAAGCTCCTGAAGTACGAGATGGGCGGACAGCCCGGCCAGCGGCTGAGCCCGCCGCCCGACTACCCGGGCAAGGCCGCGCCGGCGCTGGGAGCCGGGTGACGGTGGTGCCCCTTCCGGAACGAAATGCGCGACCACAGGCGTTGTGAGACGAGGGGTGCCTATGAAGACGCACGAACAGAGCCACGTGGAGGATCACTCCGCAGGTGTGGGCCGGGACGACGCGATCTCCGTCTCGACGGACGGGCTGCCCGAGTGGCTCGAGCCCGTCGCCCGCGCCGCACGGACCATCGAGCCCCAGCAGCTCAGCCGCTTCCTGCCGCCCGAGAACGGCGCCGGGCGCCAGTCCGCCGTCCTTGTCCTGTTCGGTGAGGGCGAGCGCGGGCCCGAGCTGCTCCTGATGGAGCGCTCGGGCTCACTGCGTTCCCACCCCGGACAGCCCTCCTTCCCCGGGGGAGCCCTGGACCCCGAGGACGGCGACCAGGCGACCGCAGGGCCGCTCAGGGCGGCTCTGCGGGAGGCCGAGGAGGAGACCGGACTCGATCCGCGCGGCGTCCAGCTCTTCGGCGTGCTGCCCCGGCTCTACATCCCGGTGAGCAGTTTCGTCGTCACGCCCGTACTTGGCTGGTGGCGGGCGCCGAGCCCGGTCGGGGTCGTCGATCCGGCCGAGACTGCCCGGGTCTTCACGGTTCCCGTGGTGGATCTCACTGATCCGGCCAATCGGGTGATGACGGTGCACCCCAGCGGTCACCGGGGCCCGGCATTCCTGGTCGAATCGGCATTGGTCTGGGGTTTCACCGCCGGGGTGATCGACCGCATTCTGCACTTCGCGGGCTGGGAGCGCCCCTGGGACGGGACCAGGCAGGTGCCGCTCGACTGGCGCGCATGACAGGCTGACTTCCATGCTGGGGCCTTCGGGCCTGCCCGGTCCCAGCCGAACGAACGGGTCCGGTGACGAATCTGCGAGGCAATAGACGGTGAACGTGCTGGACATCCTGCTGCTGGCCGGCGCCGTGTGGTTCGCAGTGATCGGCTACCGCCAGGGCTTCGTCGTCGGCATCCTGTCGGTCATCGGCTTCCTGGGCGGCGGCCTGGTGGCCGTCTATCTGCTGCCGGTCCTGTGGGATCAGCTGACGGACGGCTCCGAGGTCTCCTCCACGGCCGCCGTGGTCGCGGTCATCATCGTGATCGTGTGCGCCTCCGTCGGTCAGGCGTTCACCACCCACCTCGGCAACAAACTCCGGCGGCACATCACGTGGTCGCCCGCCCGCGCCCTCGATGCCACCGGTGGCGCACTCGTCAATGTGGTCGCGATGCTGCTGGTGGCGTGGCTGATCGGTTCCGCACTGGCGGGCACGTCGCTGCCGACGCTGGGCAAGGAGGTGCGTAACTCCTCGGTGCTGCTCGGGATCTCCCGGGTGATGCCCGCCCAGGCCTCCAACTGGTTCACGGACTTCTCCTCCGTCCTCGCGCAGAACGGCTTCCCGCAGGTCTTCAGCCCCTTCGCCAACGAGCCGATCACCGAGGTCAAGGCCCCGGATCCGGCCCTGGCCGGCAGCCCGATCGCGGCCCGCGCCAAGCAGTCCATCGTCAAGGTCGTCGGTACGGCCCCGAGCTGCGGCAAGGTCCTCGAAGGCACCGGCTTCGTCTTCTCCGACCGCCGGGTGATGACCAACGCCCATGTCGTCGGCGGCGTCGACGAGCCGACCGTCCAGATCGGCGGCCAGGGGCGGCTGTACGACGCGAAGGTCGTCCTCTACGACTGGCAGCGCGACATCGCCGTACTCGACGTCCCGGACCTCGACGCGAAGCCGCTGAAGTTCACCGATACGGACCACGACGCCACGACGGGGCACGACGCCATCGTCGCGGGCTTCCCGGAGAACGGCTCGTACGACGTACGCTCCGCGCGCGTCCGCGGCCGCATCGACGCCGACGGCCCGGACATCTACCACCGGGGCACCGTCCGCCGCGATGTGTACTCGCTCTTCGCGACGGTCCGCCAGGGTAACTCCGGCGGACCGCTGCTGACCCCCGACGGCAAGGTGTACGGGGTCGTCTTCGCCAAGTCGCTGGACGACCCCGACACGGGTTACGCACTGACCGCCGACGAGGTCCGCCAGGACATCGCCGACGGCCGCACCGCCAACCAGCAGGTCGACAGCCAGGCGTGCGCGCTGTAAGGAAACGGACAGGGGTCGGCCCGGGTCCGGTCGGTGTGATCAGGTCAGGACTGCGTCATCCGCGGGGATGGCGCAGCCGCGCCGAGACCCAACGGGCCCGGCGGCGGAGAATGCGCGGAATGCCCAGCTGGGGATCATGCAGGTCATGCACACCGGGCACCCGGCCCTGAAGGCCGTCCCCCTCATGAATGCTCGGATCCGCCGTAGCGGTCGAGCGACGATTGCGTGCTGTGTCACCGAAGTCGTGCGTCCAGCCCATACCCCGACGTCTGCCCGTGCCTCATGGTCGGTAATCGTGCGGGCGCCAGCCAATTGGCCTATGCGCCAGGCAATTGGCTGTTCGTCGGACAACTGTGCTCTTCCGGCCACGGATTGGTCGCGCCCGGTTACCTGTCCGGCGGCCTCCAGGGCCCGTCCCGGGCTACCGGTCGGGCTCGGGATCCTTGAGCCAGTTGATGAGTTCGGTCGAGAATCCGGCCGGATCCTCCTCGTGCGGGAAGTGCCCCAGACCATCGAAAAGTCGCCAACGGTACGGCGCTTCGACGTACTCGCCGGACCCCGCCGCACTCCGCGTACGGGCCACCGGATCGAGCGAACCGTGCAGATGCAGCGTCGGCACCCGTACCGGGCGCTTCATCCGGCGGTTGAACTGGATGCCGTCCGGGCGCGCCATGGAGCGCACCATCCAGCGGTACGGCTCGATCGAGCAGTGAGCCGTCGACGGGATGCACATCGCACGCCGGTAGACGTCCACCGTCGCGTCGTTGGGGAACTCGGGCGTCCGCGGACCCGACCAGTCGCGGATCAGCCGGCCCACCAAGGCCCCGTCGTCCGCGACGAGCTGACGCTCCGGCACCCAGGGGCGCTGGAAGCCCCAGATGTATGAGCCCGCCCGGGACTGCGCGAAGTCGGAGAGCATCGAGGACCGCCAGCGGCGCGGATGCGGCATCGAGGAGACCACCAGCCGGCGCACCAGCTTGGGCCGCATCACCGCGGCCGTCCAGGCGAGGTATCCGCCCATGTCGTGGCCGACCAGCGCCGCGTCCGGCTCACCGAGCGACCGGATCACACCGGTGACGTCGAGGGCCAGGTTGGCGGGGTCGTACCCCCGCGGCGTACGGTCGCTGCCGCCCACCCCGCGCAGATCCATCGCGACGGCACGGAACCCGGCGCCGGCGAGCGCGGTCAGCTGGTGGCGCCAGGTCCACCAGAACTGCGGGAAGCCGTGCAGCAGCAGTACCAGAGGGCCGTCGCCCAGCTCGGCGATGTGGAAGCGTGCCCCGTTGGCCGCCACATCCCGGTGGATCCACGGACCGTCGATCCGTACGGGACTGCCGGAGCCGGAGCCAGGGCCTGCTGAGCCGGAGCCGGGGCCTGCCGAGCCGGGGCCTTTCGGGCCGAATGCGCTGGAATCGGGGACGGTCATGTGGACGAGCGTGCCACAGCGGACGCCTCGTCCTTGACCGCGGACTCCGCTCCGGCCTTCTCCGTCCGCGTGCTGCCCGAGGCTGTGACGGCCGGGAGACCGGCACGCGCGGTGACCGCCGGACGCGGGTGCGGCTTGACGCCCTGCAGCACGGCCGCCGTCTGCTTGGCCGACGCGATCGACTTCTCCGGCGGCTTGACCTTCTTGAACTTGGCGATGGCGAACAGCGCGAGCAGCACCCCCAGCACGATGAAGGCGAGACCCACGATCCCGAAGCACCAGGCGAGGCCCAGTCCCGTGGTGTGGATCCAGTAGGCGGCCCCGAAGCTCAGCACGGGGATCGCGAACAGAATCAGCACTCCCGCGATGATGAACGCCACACTGCCGGTCACGCCCCGCTTGACGTCCTGCCGCACCTCGGCCTTGGCCAGGGCGATCTCGTCGTGCACCAGCGCGGACACCTCGGCCGTCGCCGAGGCGACCAGCTGCCCGAGACTGCGGTCTGCGCTGCCCGCGTAGTTACCGGGGTCGCTCATCCCTGACTCCCTCTTCTGCTCTCCTGCTCAACACATCTGGTGTCAGATCATGCCGGACTGTCCGGCTTGCTGCTCGCCGCCACCGCCGCTTGGGCAAGGCGCCGGTGCTCTGCGGCCTTCTTCTCGTAGATCGCGGCCATCCGGAGGTGGTACGCCGGATCGTCCTGTTCGTAGACGTCGGGTACCCCGTCCTCGTCCTCGTCGCGCTCCTCCGCCTCGTACAGCGCCTGGTAGGTACGTACCCGGAGTTTGAGCAGCACACCGGAGAACGTGGCTGCTATCAGCGACCCCAGCAGCACGGCTGCCTTGATCTCGTTCTCGACGAACGCGTCGCCCGCGAACGCCAGCTCGCCGATGAGCAGCGAGACGGTGAAGCCGATCCCGGCAAGTGAGGCGACCGCGAAGACGTCCGCCCAGGCCAGGTCCTTGTTCAGCTCCGCCTTGGTGAAGCGGGCGGTCAGCCACGTACCGCCGAAGATGCCGACCGTCTTGCCGACGACGAGCCCCAGCACGACACCGAGCGTCTCGGGCCTCGTGAAGACATGCGCCACTGCGCCGCCGGAGAGCGACACGCCGGCCGAGAACAGCGCGAACAGCGGCACGGCGAGACCGGCCGACAGCGGGCGCATCACGTGTTCGATGTGCTCGCCGGGGGAGTGCTCCTCGCCCTCGCGCCGGGTGCAGCGCAGCATCAGCCCCATGGCGACACCGGCGATGGTGGCGTGGATGCCGCTGTTGTACATCAGTCCCCAGATGACCAGGGCGAGCGGGATGTAGACGTACCAGCCGCGCACGTTCTTGCGCAGCAGAAGGTAGAAGACGGCGAGGCCGATGAAGGCGCCGGCGAGCGCGGCGAGGTCGATGTGGTCGGTGAAGAAGACCGCGATGATCAGGATCGCCAAGAGGTCGTCGACGACGGCGAGTGTGAGCAGGAAGGCGCGGAGCGCGGACGGCAGCGAGGTGCCGATGACCGCGAGCACAGCGAGTGCGAAGGCGATATCGGTGGCCGTGGGGACGGCCCATCCGGCGGTCGAACCGCCGCCGATCACGTTCACCAGCGTGTAGACGACGGCCGGCACGGCCATTCCGCACACCGCGGCGATGACCGGCAGCGCGGCCGCCTTGGGATCGCGCAGCTCGCCTGCGACCAGTTCGCGCTTGAGCTCGACGCCCGCGACGAAGAAGAAGACCGCGAGCAGCCCGTCGGCCGCCCAGTGATGCACGGAGAGATTCAGTCCCAGGGAAGCCGGACCGAAGTGGAAGTCGCTGAGGGCCCGGTAACTGGAGCCGAACGTGTTCGCCCAGACCAGCGCGGCGAGCGCGGCGACCAGCAGGATGATCCCGCCGACGGTCTCGGTGCGCAAGGCGTCCGCGAGGTAGTTCCGCTCAGGGAGGGAGAGGCGCCCGAGGAAGGTCCGGCGGGACGTCGGGGGTGTGCGGGTGGGCGCGGCCACGAGTGGAGACCTCCGGGTCGGTACGGCAGCGATGGCATGGCTGATGCACTTGCCGACCAGACTTCCCGGCACACCCTGTGGAGACTTCTTGATGTGTTGTTGACGTTGCTGCCACTGTACCCGGGGGTGTGCGGGGGCGTATCCAGTGATCTTCACCTTAGACCGACCGGCACAGGGGCGGCGGCGTCGCGGGGCTCCTTCTCCCACCCCCCATGTGCCGGTCGGTCTTAATGGCCCGAGGGGCACCCGGCGCGTTGCCGGATGCCCCTCGGGTTCGTCCACGTACGTCGGCCGGTGCTCCGGCCTTCTGCCTGTGCGTCTGTCAGTCCTCGGACGACGACGTCGGCAGCTGCGTCTGGATGAGGTCCATCACCGAGGAGTCGGTGAGCGTGGTGACGTCGCCCAGCTCGCGGTTCTCCGCGACGTCACGCAGCAGACGCCGCATGATCTTGCCGGAGCGGGTCTTCGGCAGTTCGGCCACCGGCAGTATCCGCTTCGGCTTGGCGATCGGGCCGAGCGTGGCACCGACGTGGTTGCGCAGGTCCGCGACGAGCTCGTCGGAGGCGGACGCCGTGCCACGCAGTATCACGAACGCGACGATGGCCTGACCGGTTGTCTCGTCGGCCGCGCCGACCACGGCCGCCTCGGCGACCGCCGGGTGCGACACGAGTGCCGACTCGACCTCGGTCGTCGAGATGTTGTGCCCGGACACGAGCATCACGTCGTCGACGCGGCCGAGCAGCCAGATGTCGCCGTCCTCGTCCTTCTTGGCGCCGTCGCCTGCGAAGTACTTGCCCTCGAAGCGCGACCAGTACGTGTCGATGAAGCGCTGGTCGTCGCCCCAGATGGTGCGGAGCATGGACGGCCACGGCTCGGTGAGGACGAGGTAGCCGCCCCCGCCGTTCTCCACCTCCTGGGCCTCGTCGTCGACGACGGTGGCGGAGATGCCGGGCAGGGCGCGCTGCGCCGAACCGGGCTTGGTGTCCGTGACACCGGGAAGCGGCGAGATCATCATCGCGCCGGTCTCGGTCTGCCACCAGGTGTCCACGATCGGGCACCTGTCGGCGCCGATGTGCTTGCGGTACCACATCCACGCCTCGGGGTTGATCGGCTCACCGACCGAACCGAGGACCCGCAGCGAGGACAGGTCGAACTTGGCGGGGATGTCGTCTCCCCACTTCATGAACGTACGGATCGCGGTCGGCGCGGTGTAGAGGATCGTGACGCCGTACTTCTGCACGATCTCCCAGAAACGCCCCTGGTGGGGGGTATCGGGCGTGCCTTCGTACATGACCTGCGTCGCGCCGTTGGCCAGCGGTCCGTACACGATGTACGAGTGCCCGGTCACCCAGCCGATGTCGGCCGTGCACCAGTAGACATCGGTCTCCGGCTTGAGGTCGAAGACCGCGTTGTGGGTGTACGCGGCCTGCGTGAGGTAGCCGCCGGAGGTGTGCAGGATGCCCTTCGGCTTACCCGTCGTACCCGAGGTGTAGAGGATGAACAGCGGCTGCTCAGCCTCGAAGGCCTCGGGGGTGTGCTCGGCGGACTGGCGGCCGGTGATCTCGTGCCACCAGACGTCCCGGCCCTCGGTCCACGCGGTGTCCTGGCCGGTGCGCCGCACCACGAGGACGTGCTCGACGCTGTCGATACGGGATACGGCGTCGTCGACCGCAGGCTTCAGCGCCGACTGCTTGCCGCGGCGGTAGCCACCGTCGGCGGTGATGACGACCTTGGCGTCCGCGTCCTGGATGCGGGCGGCGATGGCGTCGGCGGAGAAGCCGCCGAAGACCACCGAGTGCGTGGCACCGATGCGGGCGCAGGCCAGCATCGCGACGGCGGCCTCGGGAATCATCGGCAGGTAGACGGCGACCCGGTCGCCCTTGCCGACACCGAGCTCGGTGAGGGCGTTGGCGGCGCGGGAGACCTCGTCCTTCAGCTCCGCGTAGGTGATCGCGCGGCTGTCGCCGGGCTCGCCCTCGAAGTGGATGGCGACCCTGTCGCCATGGCCCGCCTCGACGTGGCGGTCCACGCAGTTGTACGCGACGTTCAGCCTGCCGTCCGCGAACCACTTCGCGAAGGGCGGGTTGCTCCAGTCGAGCGTCTCGGTCGGCTCCGTGGCCCAGGTCAGGCGCCGGGCCTGCTCGGCCCAGAAGCCCAGCCGGTCCGTCCTGGCCTGCTCGTACGCCTCCGCTGTGACGTTGGCGTTCGCGGCCAGATCGGCAGGCGGTGCGAACCGCCGCTCCTCCTTGAGCAGATTGGCCAGGCTTTCGTTGCTCACGACATCTCCCATTCCCAGGGTGTCCGTTGTGTCCCGGGGCATAGCTCATCAGTCCAGGGGCCGGGTGACAAGTGTCTGCCGGGAATTGGTTTAGACCTGTGTTTTCGTGTATGGGGCACGATCCCGCTCCCCCACCTGCGATGCGGTGCAGCACAGTGCAATGCGGAAGCGGGACCACAAGGTCTCACGGAACCGAGGTGCGTACGGTTCAGGCGCTTGTACGTTCCAACTCGCCGGAACCGGAAGGATCGCCGGGGCCCACATGGTCGAAGACCTCGTCGAGACATGTACCGGCGCTCGCGCCCTCGGCCAGGAGGTATGCCTGCGCCTCACCGACATGGAAGTACATCCCGTGGAGCTGCAGCGTGCCCTCGGAGAGTCGCCGTGCCACCGATTCGTGGGCGCGCAGATGGTCCAGCTGCTGGACCACGTTGGTGAGGCAGAGCTGCTCCACGGCGTCGGCGGGCAGCCGGCCGGAGATCCGCGCCCAGGCGCGATGCCGGGACGTCATCCGCTCCAGGCTCGGCAGACCGTGCCGCAGCCACCGCCACAGGGGCGTCTGCGGGTTGTCCGGCTTGGCGCCCAGCAGTGCCTGCATCGCGCCGCAGCCGGAGTGGCCGCAGACAGTGATGGACTCGACCTGCAGCACCTCCACCGCGTACTCGATCGCGGCGCCCACCGAGTCGTCACCGGCTTCCGCGCCCGGTGGGGGCACCAGATTGCCGACGTTCCGCACGGTGAACAGGTCGCCCGGACCGCTGGCCGTGATCATGCTGGTGACCAGCCGGGAATCCGCGCAGGTGATGAAGAGCTGGGAGGGGCGCTGCCCCTCCCGGGCCAGCCGGGCCAGCTCCTCGCGCACCAGCGGAGCCGTATTGCGCTGGAACGAACTCAGACCACTGACCAGCCGGTGCGCGCCGGTCCGACGGGGAGCGGCGGGGGGCGTGGAGGATGACGGAGTGCCGGGAATGGGTTCGGCGGCCGGGGCCGCGGCGCTTGTGCTGGTCGTTGCGTTGCTCGTGACGTCGGTCACGGTGTCGGCCGCCGTGGTGTCGGTTGTTCCGGGACTGGGGCTGGGACTGGGGCCGGCGGTGATGGCGGTGGCGTGGTGCTCACCGTCGCCGACGTCGGCTCGCGTGCCGCGGTCGTGGTGGACGCTTGCTGGCTCGGGCCGGTCATGGCAGTGGTGATTGCGCCACGGCGTCCAGGGGCGGCAGCAGGAGTGCGCCGCCGAGGCAGGCTCGGCGATCCGGCCGCCGGATCTGCCGGTGAAGACGACCCGGCCGCCCTGGGTGGTCTGAGCGTTGCTCCAGTCCTGGATCGTTTCGTATGCCGCATGGTCCATGAAGAAGCCGTCCAACTCGACTACGGCATCACTGCCTTGGGGAATCCGGCCGAGTATCCGGCTGAGACGTGGTACCGCGAGGAACGTCAACTGCCCGCGCACGACCACGAGATGCTGTCCTCCCTGATCCGTCACCGTGATCCGTATGCGAGCCAGCCGGTGCAGAGCGATGACGACGGCCACCGCGACGCCGATCACCACGCCCCTCAGCACACCGAAGAGCACCACAGCGGTGATCGTCGCCCCGTAGACCGGGAATTCGCGGTGCTTATGAACATTGCGGATATGGGCGAAGCTCACCATCTGGATGCCGACCATCATCACCAGCGCGGCGAGCGCGGCCAGCGGGATCCACTCCAGAGCCGTGACCAGCAACCCGGCGGCGAGCAGGACCCAGACGCCGTGCAGAACGGTGGATGCGCGGCCGGTGGCCCCGGCCCGCACATTCGCCGAACTCCGTACCGCTCCCCCTGACACCGGCAGCCCGCCCAGCAGGCCGGACAGCACATTGGAGATGCCCTGGCCGCGCAATTCGCGGTCGAGGTCGGACCGCCTGACCGGCGGGGCTGCCGGGGCGGGAGGCTCGGCGCCCTGCCGTCCGGCGCGGTCGGTGGTCAGCTTGTCCACCGCGACCGCCGCGAGCAGGGATTCGAGGCTGGCCACCAGCGTCACGGTGAACACGGCGGTGGCGAGGGCCAGTACGGGACCCTGTGGCAGTTCGGGCAGGGCGTGCGACCGCCAGGAGGGCAGATCCACCCTGGCGATCCCGGGAGCCGCCACGGCGGCCACCGCTGTTGCGATCGCCACCGAGGCGAGGGCCGCCGGAATCCTCCGTACCGCCCGCCCGATCCGCCCGGGGAGTCGTGGCCAGGCCATCAGGATGGCGATGGTCAGTCCGCCGATGAGAGGGGCGGCCGGGCTGATCCGGTCCAACTGGGCAGGCAGTGCAAGGGCGTTGTTGACGGTTGAGCTCTGGGGCGAGCCGCCGAGCACGATATGCAGCTGGGCCAGTGCGATGGCCAGGCCGATACCGGCCAGGGTGCCGTGAACGATGGCGGGACTGACGGCGAGAGCGCTGCGCGCCGCACGCACCGCGCCCAGCAGCATCTGCAGCAGCCCGGCGCCAATGGTGATCGCGCAGGTGGTGCGCCAGCCATAGATCTGGATCAACTCGGCTGTGACGACGGTCAGTCCGGCGGACGGGCCACTGACCTGAAGGGGGGTGCCACCGAGCAGACCGGCGGCGATCCCGCCGACCGCCGCGGCGACGAGTCCGGCCTCCAGTGGGGCGTCCATGGCCACGGCGAGGCCGAGCGACATGGGAACGGCAATGAGAAAGACAGTGATCGATGCGGACAGGTCGGCGCCCGCGATACGGAATCGTCCGCCGCGACGCGGCGGTGGCGGGCTGTGAGGTCGCTTGATTCCCGGGCCGTTGGACTGGCGCCAACTGCGGGACGTGTGGTCATGACGTGTGGGGACGCAGGCAGACATGTTCCCGTCTCCTCCGGGGCAGCGCGGTCGCGGAACGTGGGGACGCGGCCGTGGGTCACGGCGTGCAGCGGCGGGATTTCTCAACTCTCAGTAAATAGATCGTAATGGAGAGTAAAGAACCGTGTCCATGATTGAGGGCAAATGGTCCAGTCGATCACCCATTCACGTGAATAGGCAGCTTTTCATATGGCCTGTCGTGTCGATTCGTTCAAGGGCGCGTGCGAACGTGGCTGCGCCGCGTCGGCGCATTCCACGCAAATTACCTGAAAAGGAAGAGGGTGGGCGGATGATGGCCGCCACGAAGAGGGTCGCCCTGGGTGCCATGGCCGTCGCGCTCGTTGCGGGAGTCGCCGGCTGTTCCGGCTCGGGCTCCGGTTCGGCTTCGGGTTCGGCTGTCGGGGCTGCGGGGCCGGGTGCCGAGAAGGGGGCCGCCGGGCCCAAGGGGAACGCCCCCGAGAAGGCCTTCCGGCTCATCGGCGACGGCTCCACCTCCTTCACCGGCAACCAGCCGAAGCAGCCCGTACCTATGCGCCTGACGCCTGGTCAACAGCCCCCGCAGTTCGTCGTGTTCTCCTGGGACGGCGTGGGTGGGGACAGCCAGGAACTCTTCTCCCGCTTTCGCGAGGTCGGCAAGAAGTACCACGCGAACATGACGTACTTCCTCAGCGGCGTGTACATGCTGCCGGAGGAGAAGCGGGAGCTCTACGACCCGCCCAAGCACAACGCGGGCAGCTCCGACATCGGCTTCAACGACATCAACGGGATCCGGGACACCATCGCCCAGATCCGGGGCGCCTGGCAGGACGGCGACGAGATCGGCACCCACTTCAATGGCCACTTCTGCGGCCCGGACGGCGGTGTCGGCACCTGGTCGGTCGCCGAGTGGAAGCGCGAGATCAGCCAGGCCAAGGCCTTCGTGAAGAAATGGAGGACGAACGTCCCGGACCTCGCGGACGAGAAGCCGCTGCCCTTCGACTACGACACGGAGCTGGTCGGCGGCCGCACCCCCTGCCTGGAGGGGCGGAAGAACATGGTGGCCGCGGCGCGGTCGATGGGCTTCCGCTACGACTCCAGCGGTGCCGACAAGCAGGTCTGGCCGAAGAAGAAGGACGGCGTCTGGGACCTCTCCCTGCAATTCGTGCCGGTGCCGGGGCGGGGGTTCGAGACGCTGTCGACGGACTACAGCTTCATGTCCAACCAGTCGGGGGCGACCACGCAGGGCGATCCGGACCAGTACGAGTACTGGGGCGACCAGATGCGCGACGGCCTGATCCATGCCTTCGACCGCGCGTACGAGGGAAACCGGGCCCCGCTGATCATCGGCAACCACTTCGAGTCCTGGAACGGCGGCACGTACATGCGCGCCGTCGAGCAGGCCATTGAGACGGTCTGCACCAAGGAGGGCGTGCGCTGCGTGTCCTTCAGGCAGCTTGCCGACTGGCTGGACGCCCAGGACCCGGCGACGCTGGCGAAGCTTCGCACGCTCGATGTCGGCCAGGCGCCGAAGGAGGGCTGGGCGGCCCATCTCGCCGCCCAGGCCTCCGGGCCGGCCGGGACTCCGGGAACCGTCAAGGCTCCCGGTACATCCGGCACGAAGTCGGCGGAGCGCTGACGCCGGTCGATCCGCCGCCCGCCGGATCGTTGGTGGACAAGGCTTCGGGCGACCGGCTCACGCGGGCTGTACGGCGGCTGCCTGCGCGCTCCGCTCGTCGAGCACGAAGGCGGGGTCGACCTGGGCGGCCAGGTCGGCGCCCGTCTTCTCGTTGCCCCAGCTCTCCGCGTTCTTCAAGTGGAAGTGCACCATCTGCCGCGTGTAGCGCTCCCAGTCGCGCTGCTCATACGAGTCCTCCGCGGCGTTCTGCAGAGCCTGCAGGGCCATCCGGTTGTCCGCCTCCAGAAGTTCGAAGCGGGCCGGACGTCCCTTCTCCATTGCCCGGACCCAGTCGGAGTGGCCGACCGTGACCAGCAGGTCGGCGCCGACTTCGGCCCGCAGGAAGTCCAGGTCGTCCTGGCCCTGCACCTTGTTGCCCACGACCTTCAGGGCGACCCCGAAGTCCCGTGCGTACTCCTTGTACTGGCGGTAGACCGAGACGCCCTTACGGGTCGGCTCGGCGACCAGGAACGTCATGTCGAAGCGGGTGAACATGCCGGACGCGAACGAATCCGAACCCGCGGTCATGTCGACGACCACATAGTCGTCGGGGCCGTCGACAAGGTGGTTGAGGCAGAGTTCGACCGCGCCGACCTTGGAGTGGTAGCACGCCACCCCGAGATCCGATTCGGTGAACGGTCCGGTGGCCATCAGCCGGATGTCCCCGTCGTCGAGCCCGACCGTGCGGGCGCACGCGTCGTAGACCGGGTTGTCCTCGCGGACCCGCAGCAGCCGCGAGCCCTCGCCGGGCGGAGTCGTCTTGATCATTGTCTCCGCCGAGGCGATGCGGGGGTTGCTGCCCCGCAGATATTCCTTGATCAGGGGCAGGTGTGCACCCATCGCGGGCAGCGCCGCGGCCTCCTCCTCGTCGAGGCCGAGCGCGGCCCCGAGGTGCTGGTTGATGTCGGCGTCCACCGCGACGACATGGGCTTCATTGGCGGCAAGGTGGCGGATGAAGAGCGAGGACAGCGTGGTCTTGCCGCTGCCGCCCTTCCCCACGAAAGCGATCTTCATGTTCACCTAGGGTAGCGGTGCAACTGCACTACGCAGTCACACTTCCCGAAGAAGGCCACTCCGGGGTGGTAAGGGCGTGGGGGGCGCGTAGCCTCGCTACTTATGAGTACGCCTGCCTCAGATCCGCTCGCCGCCCTGGGCGCCCTGCCGGGTGTCACCGATGCGGTGGACTCCGTACGCAAGGCCGTCGATCGGGTCTACGGCCACCGCGTCATGCGACGCCGCAGTAACGAGATCACCGCGGAGGCGGCGCTCCGCGGCGCCCGCGGCTCCGCCGCGCTCTCCGGTGCCGACTGGAGCCTGGAGGAGGTGCGCCGGCGCACCGACTTCAGCGGCGACGAGGAGTCGCAGGTGATCGGCGCCGCCCTGCGGCTGACCGCGGAGGCGGGCCAACTGCTTTCCATCTGGCGGCAGTCGCCGCTGCGGGTCCTCGCCCGGCTGCACCTCGTGGCGGCAGGCGGGGTCGCGCCTGACGAGGCGGTCGGCCGCCCGCGGCTGGTCGGTGAACCGGTCGACGAGCCGCTCATCGAAGCGCCGCTGCCGGATGCCGACGAGGTCTCCGGCCGACTGGAGGGGCTCTCCGGCTTGATCCTTTCGGGAAGCGCGGCGCCCGCGCTGGTGACGGCCGCGGTCGTGCACGGCGAACTGCTGGCGCTGCGTCCCTTCGGCTCGTACAACGGCCTCGTCGCCCGGGCCGCCGAGCGGATCGTCCTGATCGGGAGCGGGCTCGACCCGAAAGCGATCTGCCCCGCCGAGGTCGGTTATGCCGAGCAGGGCAGGGCGGCGTACGTCGCAGCGTTCGAGGGGTACCGGTCGGGAACGCCGGACGGGATGTCCGCCTGGATCGCACACTGCGGGCGCGCGGTGGAGCTGGGAGTCAGGGAATCGACGGCGGTCTGCGAAGCGCTTCAGCGCGGAGCCGCGTAGCCGTCCGGGGCTGCCGGTACGCGCCTCAACTGGCGGGTCTGTCAGGCCTCTTGTGCTTCGTCAGTTTCACTGCCCGATAAAAGGGTTGCGGCGGTACCGTCCGCGGTACCGCCGCTGGCACGTCCACCCAGTTACCATGCGTCCTCGGAAATTGCCCATCAGGTCGGGAACTCAGCCCGTTCCCTGGTGCGGCTGGCCCGTAATCGACGGGTCGACGTCGCGTGGGTGCTGGGTATTCATGCTCGGTCCGTGGGGCCTTCTCTGCGTTTTCAGGTTAATCCTTTCGGATGTCCTTGGTCTCGCGGGCCGTTGAGTCCTTTGTACTCCAGAGCCAGGGCGAACGGTAGTGCTGGCCGCACTTCTTTACTTTTGCGTTCAAATATGGACGAGCCGGGCGGGCGGTCGAGGGTGGGATTCGGACATCGACGGAGGGCGCCGGATGCGAGTGGGTGGCGCCCCGGCCCACGTCCTGGAGCGGCGGCCGAGGGCGCGTTCGGGTGCGGGCCGGGTTCGGGTGCAGGTTCGGGCCGGATGTCGGTCCTGGCCGGATGCGGCCGGATGCGGGAGGTCAGCCGGATGCTGTGGTCGTGCGCCGGCGCGAGGTGTACCAGACCAGTCCGGCTGTGACGGCTGCCGCGCCCACCGCCACCGCGGCGACGAATGCCGGGCGCGCCGGCATCGAGAAGGCAGGCAGCCGCTGCTTGAGCCGGACCGGGCGGTCGAAGACGAGAATCGGCCATTCCCGGAGCGTCGCCTCACGCCGCAGCGCGCGGTCCGGATTGACGGCGTGCGGGTGGCCCACGGACTCCAGCATCGGTACGTCGGTCGCGGAATCGCTGTAGGCGTAGCACCGCGAGAGGTCGTATCCCTCGGACGCGGCGAGCGCCTTGACCGCCTCGGCCTTCGTCGGTCCGTACGCGTAGTACTCCACCTCGCCGGTGAAGCAGCCGTCGTTGCCGACGACCATCCGGGTGGCGACGACCCGGTCGGCGCCCAGCAGCTCGCCGATCGGCTCGACGACCTCGGCGCCCGAGGTGGAGACGATGACCACGTCGCGTCCGGCGGTGTGATGTTCCTCGATGAGGGTCGCCGCCTCGTCGTAGATGATCGGGTCGATCAGATCGTGCAGGGTCTCGGCGACGATCTCCTTCACCTGCTGGACGTTCCAGCCCTTGCAGAGCGCGGAGAGATATTCGCGCATCCGCTCCATCTGGTCGTGATCGGCGCCCCCGGCGAGGAACACGAACTGTGCGTACGCGGTGCGCAGTACGGCACGGCGGTTGATCAGTCCGCCTTGGTAGAAGGACTTGCTGAAGGTCAGAGTCGATGACTTCGCAATGACCGTCTTGTCCAGGTCGAAGAAGGCTGCTGTGCGCGGCAAGGAGTGGTTTTCCACAAGGCAGAGCATAGGGGGACACCATTCGGCGTAAACTCTGGTGTGCGGGTTTGCCTGAGAAGGCTCTCGGGTACACCATGGAAGTCACGGATCGTTCGCGACCGTGCTAACCCGGTCCGACTCCTCCCCCCCCGAGTCGGCCGTGGGGACGACCCCCGCTCTCCCCCCCGGCGGGGGTCGTCGCATGTCCGGACGTGTTTCTGCCGCTCGGAATCAAGCATTCTGCCCCCTTCTCGTCTGCGACGGCCTGTCTTTTCGGGCCTTCCGCACGACTCTGTGTCGTCACAGTGTGTAACGGTAGTGCTGCTCTCCGGAAGTCGTCGGTTTGGGTGACCGAGATATTCACAACGGTGGAGTTGTCCACAGTTTTAGAGCAAGATCCACACGATTTTCCGAAGCGCTGCACGGTGATTCCACCCGCGAAGTCCGCGGGTTCCGGATATCGCCGAACTCGGAACGCTCCGAGATCGCTGCGAAACCGCGGTGAAGGTGTAGTGAGAAGGGGGCGGAGATCGTGGCTGAATCCATCGCACGGGATCGACTGCCGGTCGTCGGAGAACGCCGGGGCGGACCGTTGATCGTGACCGAGGATGTGGAACTGCTCGACGATCTGCTGCGGCTGTGCGCGGCCGCCGGCGCGGAGCCTGAGGTGCACCACACGCTGCCCAAGGGCAGGGGCGGCTGGGAGCAGGCGCCGATGGTCCTGGTGGGTGATGACGCGGCTCCGCGGTGCCGCGGAGCGCTGCGCAGACAGGGCGTGATGCTCGTCGGGCACGACCAGGACGCACCGGATGTCTGGCGGCAGGCCGTCGAGATCGGGGCCGAATATGTGCTGCGGCTGCCCGATGCGGAGAGCTGGCTCGTCGATCAGATCGCCAATGCGGCAGAGGGGGTGGGGCGGCCCGCTCTCACCGTCGGGGTGATCGGCGGGCGGGGCGGCGCCGGCGCGTCCACGCTGGCTTGTGCTCTCGCTGTGACCGCGGCCAAGGCCGGGCGGCGGACGATGCTGATCGATGGCGATCCGCTGGGTGGTGGCATCGATGTGCTGCTCGGAGGTGAGCGGGCTGAGGGAATGAGGTGGCCGGATTTCGCTCATTCCAAAGGGCGGGTGGGCGGTGGCGCCCTGGAGGAGTCGCTGCCCGCACTGCACGGGCTGCGGGTGCTCAGCTGGGGGCGTGACGACTGGGTGGTTATCCCGCCGCAGGCCATGGAAGCGGTGCTGGCGGCCGCCCGCAGGCTCGGCGGGGTGGTGGTCGTCGACCTGCCGCGCCGGGTCGACGAGTCGGTGGCGAAGGCGCTTGCGCAGCTGGACCTCGGGCTGCTTGTGGTCCCCGGTGAACTGCGGGCGGTCGCGGCGGCAAAACGCGTGGCTTCGACGGCCGGGATGGTCCTGGGCGACCTGCGAGTGGTGGCACGCGGCCCCTACGCGGCGGGGCTGGACGAGCGCTGGGTGGCGCAGGCGCTCGGCTTGCCGCTCGCCGGTGAACTCCCACTGGAATCAGGTTTGCTGGCGGCTCAGGACGATGGAGCGCCGCCCGGCTCGGGTGCCCGCGGACCGCTCGCCAGATTCTGTACGGCGTTCTGGGAGCGGGCGCTTGCCGGTGGAGCCGGCGGAGGCCTCGGCGCGGGCCCCGGTGGGGAAGGCGCGTCATGACCGACGGGCTCCTCGACGCCGTGCGGCAGCGGCTTGCGCAGAGCGGTGCCGCACCGACCCCGGCCGGGGTGGCGGCCGCGCTGCGCGCCCAGGGAAGGCTTCTCGGCGACGCCGAAGTGCTCGGCGCGGCAGAGGAATTGCGCGGCGAACTGGTCGGTACGGGAGTGCTGGAACCGCTGCTTGCGGATCCGGCGGTGACGGATGTGCTGGTCTCCGCACCGGACCGGGTGTGGGTGGACCGGGGCAGTGGGCTCGAACTCACCGGGGTGACCTTCCGCGACGCTCCGGCGGTGCGCAGGCTGGCACAGCGGCTCGCTGCGGTGGCAGGGCGGCGGCTGGACGATGCCCGGCCCTGGGTGGACGCCCGGCTTCCGGACGGGACCCGGATGCATGCGGTCCTGCCACCGGTGGCCGTGGGTTCCACCTGTCTGTCGTTGCGGGTGGTGCGCCCCCGGGCCTTCTCGCTGGCGGAGTTGGTCGCGGCGGGCACCGTACCGCCGGGTGGTGACTGCGTGCTGCGGGCGCTGGTCGAGGCCCGGGTTTCATACCTGATCAGTGGCGGGACAGGGGCGGGGAAGACCACGTTGCTGTCGAGTTTGCTGGGTGCCGTCGGGGAGCGGGAGCGGATCGTGCTCGCCGAGGACTCGGCGGAGCTGCGGCCGGACCATCCGCATGTGGTGCGGTTGGAGTCACGCCCTGCCAACCAGGAGGGTGCCGGACGGGTGACTCTGAGGGACCTGGTGCGGCAGGCGCTTCGGATGCGGCCCGACCGCCTGGTGGTCGGGGAGGTGCGGGGCGCCGAGGTCACCGAACTTCTCGCTGCGCTGAACACCGGCCATGAGGGTGGCTGCGGGACGGTTCACGCCAACGCTGCCGAGCATGTACCGGCGCGGCTGGAGGCGTTGGGGACGGCAGCCGGTCTTGACCGGGTGGCGCTGCACAGTCAGCTGGCGGCGGCGCTGTCGGTGGTGGTCCATCTCGCACGGGACCGGGCCGGGGTGCGCCGGATCGCCGAGGTGCATGTGCTGGAGCGGGATGCGGCCGGGCTGGTGGTGACCGTGCCCGCGCTGCGGTGGGGCGCCGACGGCTTCGTCCACGAGCGGGGCCGGGAGCGGCTGCGGTCGCTGATCGGGGGTCCGTTGTGACCGGTGGCACGGCGGTGGGGGTCCCGGAGTACGCGACGTATGCGTCGGCCGTGTGCGTGGGGGCCGCAGCATGGCTGGTGGTGGGGTGGGGCCAAGGAACGCGGCGGGCGCGGGTGTTGTTCGTCGGTTCGGTGCTGGAGCCGCGGATCGGCCGGGACCGGGTCCGGCTGTGGTGCGCGGGGATGTTCCAGGAGCGGCGGGAGTGGCTGTGTCTTCCGGTGGCGTTGCTTCTTGCTGTGCTGGGCGAGTCCCTGCTACCGGTGGTCGCGGGGGCGCTGGCAGTACCACTGGTGCGGCGATGGCTTCGTAAGCGGGCCGGGCGGCAGGAGCAGGAGCGCAGAGCGGATGCCGTGGTGGCGCTGTGCGGTGCGGTGGTGGGCGAGCTGCGGGCAGGGCACGAGCCGGGGCAGGCACTGCTGGTGGCGGTGCGTGGCACGGGGGCGATGGGTGCGGTGGAGGCCGCGGTGTCGGCCGCGGCGCGGTTCGGCGGCGATGTGCCGGGGGCCCTCGGGCAGGCGGCGCGTGAACCCGGGCTGGAGGGGCTCGCCGGGGTGGCGGCCTGCTGGCGGGTGGCGGTCGACGGCGGCGCGGGGCTGGCAGCCGGTCTGGACCGCCTGGAGGGCGCGCTGCGGGCCGAGCGGCGCCGGCGGGAGGAGCTGCGGGCGCAGCTGGCGGGGGCCTGGTCGACGGTGGCCGTGCTGGCGCTGCTGCCGGTGCTCGGTCTGGGACTGGGGGCGGCACTGGGGGCCGACCCGTTGGGGGTGCTCCTGCACAGTCCGGCCGGGCTGGTCTGCCTGTTGGTGGGCGGGCTGCTGGAGACGGCCGGTCTCTGCTGGGCCGGCCGGATCGTACGGGCGGGGGAGCGGTCATGAGCGAAGGGGCCGGCGTGGTGGCGCACATCGTCCGCGGGCCGGTTCCGGTGGCGGTCGCCCTGGGCGCGGTCGGATACCTGGCTGTCTGCCTGGCAGGGCGGAGGCGGCATCGGGTGGCGCGCCGCCGGGGCGCGGTGCTGCTGGCGGTCGACGCCGGGAGGCGGTGGCGCGAGCGGTCGGTGTCCGGGGCTCGGCTGAAGAACTGGGCCGCGCTGCTGGGTGTCGTGGTGACGGGCTGGTTCCTCGTCGGTAGTTCGTGGGGGTGCGTCGGACTGATGGCGGCGTACGGCACGTGGCGATGGCAGCGGACGCGGCATCGGCGCAGACCCGCCGCGTCCGCTGCGGAAGCTGCGGAGACTGAACGCCAGCTCCCTTTGGCGGCTGACCTGTTGGCGGCGTGCATCTCCGCAGGAGCCGGCCCGAGGGAAGCGGCCGAGGCGGTCGGGGAGTCGCTGGGCGGTCCGGTCGGCGAACGGCTGGCACGGACAGCGGCGGAGATCCGGCTGGGCGGCGAACCTGCCGTGTCCTGGGGGAGGTTCGGCGAGATATCGGGAGCCGGCGCGCTGGCCCGCTGTCTGGACCGGGCAGGTTCGACCGGGGCTCCGGCGGCGGAACCGGTCGCCCGGCTGGCCGAGGCGATGCGGGCGGAACGGTCGAGCGAGGCCGTGGCGCGCGCCCAGCGGGCCGGCGTGCTGATCACAGCTCCGGTGGGGCTCTGCTTTCTGCCCGCCTTTCTGGCGGTCGGTGTGGCGCCGGTGGTCATCGGCCTGGCGGACGGGCTTCTGCGAGCTCGATGAACAAAAGCATCCAATCAGTGACGAATCTGCACAAAAGAACACTTTCGGAGGTTGACATGGCATGGCAAATCAAGCGCATCAGGGGCTGGGCACGGCGTGTGGTGCGCCGAGTCCGGACAGACCGCGGGATGACGACGTCCGAGTACGCGGTGGGGACGATCGCCGCCTGTGCGCTGGCGGCGGTGCTCTACAAGGTGGTCACGAGTCCGCCGATCATGGCGGCACTGCAGTCGATTCTCACGGACGCCCTCGATGCCAAGGTCTGAAAGGCGTTCGGGGAGCGGAGTCGGTGACCGCGAAGGGGGCGGAGGCGACCGGGGTGCGGTGACGGCGGAGGCGGCCATGGTGATCCCGGTGCTGATGTTGTTCGCTCTGGCTCTCCTCTGGGCGCTGATGGCCGCTGCCGCGCAGATCCGGTGCGTGGATGCGGCAAGGGTCGGCGCGAGGGCGGCGGCCCGGTCCGAACCCGAGGCGCAGGTGCTGGCTGTCACCCGTTCGGTGGCACCCGACCGGGCGCGTGTGGAGGTGGAGCGGGCCGGGGAGCTGTGGCGGGTACGGGTGGTTGCGCCGACGCCCGGACCGGGTGCGCTGGCCCTGACGCTGAGAGCGAACGCGGTGGCGATGGCCGAGGACACGCTGGGGGCGGAGCCGTGACGGGGGCGATCGGTGCGGTGCCCCTGCGACAGAAGCTACGGGTGCGACGGATGCGGTGGGTGTGGCGGGTTCGACGGGCGTTGCGGGTGGTGGGTTCGCGCGGGTGTGGGGAGGGGCGTGATCGCGGGGTGGCGACAGTGTGGGTGGCGGTGACCACGGCAGCGCTGTGTGCGGTGTTCGCGGCCGTGCTTGCGCTCGGCCAGGTGGTGGTCGCTCGGCACCGGGCCGGCGGGGCGGCGGACCTGGCGGCCCTGGCAGCGGCCGACCGGGCCCTGCGCGGGGCCGAGGCGGCGTGCAGGGCGGCCGCGGAGGTGGCCGAGGCGCAGGGTGCGGCGGTGGTCCGGTGCGCGGTGCGGGGGGAGGTCGCCGATGTGACGGCCCGGGTGCGGTTCGGGCCGTACGCACCCGAGGTCAGGTCCCGGGCAGGCCCTCCGACGGGCGATCCCGGTCCGATTCCGGGCTCGGCGGCTCCCCCGCCTGCTCCGGGTCCGCCGGGGCGGAGCGGAGAAGTTCGGTGAGGAGGCGTACGGCCCCCCGCTTGTGCAGCGGGTCGTTTCCGTTGCCGCACTTGGGGGACTGGATGCATGACGGGCAGCCCGCTTCGCACTCGCAGGACGCGATGGCCTGGCGGGTGGCAGTGAGCCAGCTGCGGGCGGTGTGGAAGGCCCGCTCGGCGAATCCGGCGCCGCCCGGATGACCGTCGTACACGAACACCGTAGGCAGCAGGGTGTCCGGATGGAGGGGGACGGAGACGCCGCCGATGTCCCAGCGGTCGCAGGTGGCGAAGAGGGGCAGCATCCCGATCGACGCGTGTTCGGCGGCATGCAGGGCGCCACCGAGGATCTCGGGGTTGATGCGGGCGGCGTCCAGCTGGTCCTGGGTGACCGTCCACCACACCGCGCGGGTGCGCAGCGTGCGGGGCGGCAGATCGAGCTTGGTCTCACCGAGGACCTCGCCGGTGATCAGTTTGCGACGCAGGAAGGAGACGACCTGGTTGGTGACCTCCACGGAGCCGTAGCAGAGCCGTCCGTCACCCCAGGGGATCTCTGTGTCGGTCTCCAGGACGGTGATGGAGGTGGTGTCGCGGGCGGTCGTCGAGTACGGCGGACTGGCTTCCTCGACCAGCGCCACCGAGTCCTCCAGATCCAGTTTCCGGACCAGATAGGTGAGGCCCTGATGGAGATGGACGGCCCCTTCGTGGACGGCGGTGTGCGCGGCCGACTCGTCGACGGTGCCCAGCAGCCGGCCGGTGCCCTCCTCGACGATCTGGACCGGGCGGCCACCCTCGCCACGGATGTCGGTGAGATCGGCGGCCCGCTCGCGCCGGGTCCAGTGCCAGCCCGACGCCCGCTTGCGCAGCAGCTTCGCGGCCTCCAGCTGCGGCAGCAGCTCGGCCACGGCCGGTCCGAACAGCTTCAGGTCGCTCTCGGTGAGCGGAAGCTCCGCGGCGGCGGCGCACAGATGGGGGGCGAGGACGTACGGGTTGTCCGGGTCCAGAACGGTCGACTCCACGGGCTGCTGGAACAGAGCCTCGGGGTGGTGGACGAGGAAGGTGTCCAGCGGGTCGTCGCGGGCCACCAGGATGGCCAGGGCGCCCTGGCCGGAGCGCCCGGCGCGGCCCGCCTGCTGCCACAGCGACGCCCTGGTGCCAGGGTAACCGGCGATGACGACGGCATCCAGGCCCGAGACATCGATACCGAGTTCGAGGGCGGTGGTGGCGGCCAGACCGAGCAGCCGGCCGGAGTGAAGGGCGCGCTCGAGGGCGCGGCGTTCCTCGGGGAGGTAGCCCCCACGGTAGGCGGCGACCCGGGAGGGCAGCGAACGGTCCACCTCGGCGAGGCGTTCCTTGGCGATGACGGAGATGAGCTCGGCGCCGCGCCGGGAGCGCACGAAGGCGACCGAGCGGACGCCTTGGACGGTCAGGTCGGTGAGGAGGTCGGCGGTCTCGGCGGTGGCCGTGCGGCGTACGGGGGCGCCCTTCTCGCCGTGCAGCTCGGTCAGCGGTGGCTCCCACAGGGCGAAGACCATCTCGCCGCGGGGCGAGGCGTCGTCGGCGACCTCCGTGACCGGAAGGCCGGTGAGGCGGCCCGCGGCGACCGAGGGCTGCGCGGCGGTCGCCGAGGCGAGCAGGAAGACCGGATCGGCTCCGTATCGGGCGCACAGGCGGCGGAGCCGACGCACCACCTGGGCGACATGGGAGCCGAAGACTCCGCGATAGGTGTGGCACTCGTCGATGACGACATAGCGCAGGGCGCGCAGGAAGGAGGACCAGCGCGGATGGGACGGGAGGATCCCGCGGTGCAGCATGTCGGGGTTGGTCAGGACGTAGTTGGCGTACTGACGTACCCATTCGCGTTCCTCGACCGGGGTGTCGCCGTCGTAGACCGCGGGCCTGACCGCGTTGCCGAGCGGGGCCGCGAGGTCCCTGACCGAACGCCGCTGATCGGCGGCGAGCGCCTTGGTGGGGGCCAGGTACAGGGCGGTCGCGCCACGGCCGTTGGGGGCCTCCGAGCCGTCGAGCAGGGCGCTGAGGACCGGGGCCAGATAGGCGAGCGACTTGCCGGAGGCGGTTCCGGTGGCGATCACGACGGATTCGCCGTCCAGGGCGTGCTCCGCGGCGGTCGCCTGGTGTGCCCACGGGTGGTCGATACCGGCCTGCTGGACAGCGGCGATCACTTCCGGCCGGATGCGATCGGGCCAGATGGCATGGGTACCTGTTCGCGGGGGCAAGTGCTCCGTATGAGTGATGCGCGCGGACCGGCCCGGCGCTGCGGCGAGCCGGTCGAGGACCATGGCGGGAGAGGGGCGGGAGTCGCTGCTCTCGGGTGGTCGACTGGGGCGGTGATTCTTGGCCATCGGCACCGAGTGTGTCACCGCCGTGACGGACAATGGTCCCAAGGCGTCGTGCATGGCTGCTGGTAAGTGATTGAATGCCATCGCGGCTGGCGATCCGTCCCCTGGCTCCGTCGGGGAGACCGAGGGGCGACCGCTCGATAGCAAGGTGCTGGAGGATCCGTGGACCTGTCCTTGTCGACTCGCAATGTGTCCGGCCCTGGTGGCGACCGTACGGTCGTCGAGGTCGGTGGCGAGATTGATGTGTATACCGCGCCCAAGCTGCGCGAGCAGTTGGTCGAGTTGGTGAATGACGGCAGCTACCACCTGGTTGTCGACATGGAAGGTGTCGACTTCCTCGACTCCACCGGCCTCGGCGTGCTCGTGGGCGGCCTGAAGCGTGTCCGGGCCCATGAGGGCTCACTGCGCCTGGTCTGCAACCAGGAGCGCATTCTCAAGATTTTCCGGATCACTGGCCTGACCAAGGTGTTCCCGATCCACACCACGGTCGACGAGGCTGTCGCGGCCACCGACTGACGGCTGACCGGCTGCTTCCGGATCGGCCCGAAGGTCGGTCCGGCAGCCGGTCGGTCCGGCAGTCGGTCGGTCCGGTGCGCAGCCGGGTCGGACCGCGGCCCGTTCGGCGGGCGGCTGGTTCGGTGGACGTCGTGGTGCCGGGGTTTCGGCATTCCGGCGGCCGGGCCGGGCCGTCGGCTGTGACACGCCCGGCAGCGGGCTGTCGGCCATCGGTACGGACGGCTTCCGGGCGCCGACGGGGCACCCATCGGCCGATCGGTGGGCCGGCTGCCGACGGTCGCGCGTCGGCTGTCGGGGGCCGGTGGCTCTGCCGGCTTCCGGAGGAAGAGAGAGCGGGGTACCGGGCAGTGCGCCCGGGCCCCTGAGATGCACGCCCGTACGTCTGAAGGGGATCGCATGGCCACTGTTGAACTCCGCTTCAGTGCCCAGCCCGAACACGTCAGGACGGCCCGCCTCGTGGCGGCCGCCGTGGCGCGCCGTGCCGGGGTCGACGAGGCAGTGCTCGACGAGGTCCGACTCGCCGTCGGTGAGGCGTGCAGCCGCGCCGTAGGGCTGCACCGCAACCACGGCATCACCGCTCCGGTCAAGGTCGTCCTGACCGAGGAGGAGAAGTCCTTCTCCGTCGAGGTCGGCGACGAGGTGCCTGGCCCCGGTGGGGAGACCGGAGCCGCCGAGGCGTCCGGGGAGGGGCCCGGCCAACCGGGTACCGAGACCGACGCCGACAGCGAGGACGAGATGGGTCTCGCGGTCATCAGCGGCCTCGTCGACGATGTGGAAGTCAGATCGGGAGTCGATGGCGAAGTGATCCGCATGAGCTGGCCCAAGACGCCCGCAACGGCGCATTCCTGAGCGCCGGAGGCGTCACAGCGGGCCGGCCCGTCGTGGCGCCGCTCCGGCCGTAACTCCTGATCCACTCTCCCGAGGCCCTGCCGAGCAGGGCCTTTTTCATTTCTGCTTGATCAGCGATCTACGGACAATGCTTCTGTCCCATTACTGCATTCGGATCAATCCGAGGGTGCGATCATTTATCGATCGGCGGGTAAAGTCGATTTACATTTACTGCGGACTGTTTTGATCAGCTTCTGCTCCCTACAATCCGTCCACGTCTTGAGCGCTGAGCGTCAAGGAGGACGTATGGCGGGCTTCATCACCACACCACTGGCAGAACTGCCCGAAGTTTCCGCACTTTCCGACCGACCCACCTCTCTCGCGGCCGCGGTACTCACCGATGACAACCGCGTCATCGTGATCGCCATCGCGATCGTCGCCGTCGCCGCACTGATCGTCGCCCGGCTGCTGGTCCGCCAGGTGCTGGCGGCCGGTGAGGGCACCGACCGCATGAAGGAGATCGCGGCAGCCGTCCAGGAAGGCGCGAACGCCTATCTGGCCCGGCAACTGCGCACGGTCGGCGTCTTTGCCGTCGTGGTCTTCTTCCTGCTCATGCTGCTTCCGGCCGACACCTGGTCACAGCGCGCCGGCCGGTCGCTGTTCTTCCTGGTGGGTGCGCTTTTCTCGGCGACCACCGGATACATCGGCATGCGTCTGGCCGTCCGCAGCAATGTGCGGGTGGCGGCCGCCGCGCGTGAGGCGACTCCGGCGGAAGGTGAGCCGGAAAAAGATCTCACCGACGTATCGCATCGGGCTATGAAGATTGCTTTTCGCACGGGCGGCGTGGTCGGCATGATCACGGTAGGGCTCGGGCTGCTCGGCGCCTCGTGCGTGGTTCTCGTCTATGCCGCCGACGCGCCCAAGGTGCTCGAGGGCTTCGGGCTCGGTGCCGCGCTCATCGCCATGTTCATGAGGGTCGGTGGCGGCATCTTCACCAAGGCCGCCGATGTGGGCGCCGACCTCGTGGGCAAGGTCGAGCAGGGCATCCCGGAGGACGACCCGCGCAACGCCGCCACCATTGCCGACAACGTGGGCGACAACGTCGGTGACTGCGCGGGCATGGCGGCCGACCTGTTCGAGTCGTACGCCGTGACGCTCGTCGCCGCGCTCATCCTCGGCAAGGCCGCTTTCGGCGACGCCGGACTGGCCTTTCCCCTGATCGTGCCGGCGATCGGCGTGGTCACCGCGATGATCGGCATCTTCGCGGTCGCCCCGCGGCGCGCCGACCGCAGCGGGATGACCGCCATCAACCGCGGATTCTTCATCTCCGCGGTGATCTCGCTCGTCCTGGTGGGGGTGGCCGTCTTCGTCTACCTCCCGTCCTCGTTCGCCGACCTGGACGGCGTCACCGACAGTGCGATCACGGCGCACAGCGGTGACCCTCGGGTCTTCGCCCTGGTCGCCGTCGCCATCGGCATCGTGCTGGCCGCGCTGATCCAGCAGCTCACCGGCTATTTCACCGAGACCGGCCGGCGCCCCGTCCAGGACATCGGCAAGTCCTCCCTCACCGGCCCGGCCACTGTCGTACTCGCCGGGATCTCCGTCGGCCTGGAGTCCGCCGTCTACACCGCGCTGCTGATCGGCCTCGGCGTCTACGGGGCGTTTCTGCTCGGCGGTACGTCGATCATGCTGGCGCTCTTCGCGGTGGCCCTCGCCGGAACCGGGCTGCTCACCACCGTCGGGGTCATCGTCGCCATGGACACCTTCGGGCCGGTCTCCGACAACGCGCAGGGCATCGCCGAGATGTCCGGCGACGTCACCGGCGCCGGTGCCCAGGTCCTCACCGACCTGGACGCAGTCGGCAACACCACCAAGGCCATCACCAAGGGCATCGCCATCGCCACCGCCGTGCTGGCGGCGTCGGCACTCTTCGGCTCCTACCGCGACGCGATCGCCACGGCGGTCGACGGCGTGGGTGCCAAGGCCGGGGAAATGACCCTCAGCCTCGACATCTCGCAGCCCAACAACCTGGTGGGGCTGGTCCTTGGGGCCGCGGTCGTCTTCCTCTTCTCCGGCCTGGCCATCAACGCGGTGTCCCGGTCCGCCGGGTCCGTTGTCTACGAGGTGCGGCGGCAGTTCCGCGAGCGCCCCGGGATCATGGACTACACCGAGAAGCCGGAGTACGGGCGCGTCGTCGACATCTGCACCAAGGACGCGCTGCGTGAGCTCGCCACGCCCGGGCTGCTCGCGGTGATGGCGCCGATCGCGGTGGGCTTCACCCTCGGTGTCGGGGCGCTCGGTTCGTACCTCGCGGGCGCGATCGGCACCGGGACGCTGATGGCGGTCTTCCTCGCCAACTCCGGAGGCGCGTGGGACAACGCCAAGAAGCTCGTCGAGGACGGCCATCACGGAGGCAAGGGCAGCGAGGCCCACGCCGCGACCGTGATCGGCGACACGGTCGGCGATCCGTTCAAGGACACGGCGGGACCGGCGATCAACCCGCTGCTCAAGGTGATGAACCTGGTGGCGCTGCTCATCGCGCCGGCGGTGGTGCAGTTCAGCTACGGGGCGGACGCGAGCGCGGGCGTGCGGGCGGTGGTGGCGGTGCTTGCCCTCGCCGTCATCGTCGGCGCGGTCTATGCCTCCAAGCGTCGCGGGATCGCCGTGGGCGACGAGGACGACTCCGATGACGACGGCGGCGCGACTGCCAAGTCGACCGATCCGGCTGCCGTTTCATGAGGCGGGCACAGGGAAGAGAGCGACAGCTCGCGGGGGTCCGATCAACCCGGGGCAGCACCTGATCAAGCAAGGGCATGATCTGGTCAAAGAATGGGTGGGCGGCGCATTCCGATGCGTCGCCCACCCGTTTGCCATCCGGCTGCCGCGTGCGTTCACCCGTTCGCGCGTGAGTTGTATCTCCCTCATTTCCCTTGGTGCAAATGGCTGCAAAAGGACACCTATCAGACACTTGGCACCCGGATGGAGGTCATCTGGCGTGTAAGTTCCGGGGCCGAGAGCCTTGGAAGGGACCGATCCGGTGAACAAGAAGCTTGCAGCCGCACTGTCCGGCGGTGCGGTACTGGTACTGACGCTGTCGGGCTGCAGCGACAACAGTGGCAACGACAACAAGGTCAACGACTGGGCCAAGAAGGTCTGCGACCAGGTCAAGCCCCAGCTGCAGAAGATCGCGAACGCCAACGCCGCCATCCAGCAGCAGACCGCCGACAACAGCAAGCCCGCCGATGTCCAGAAGACCGACTCGGCCGCCTTCCAGCAGATCTCGCAGGCGTACAAGGCGCTGGGCACAGCTGTGGGCTCGGCGGGCGCACCACCGGTCGACGGCGGCGAGACCACGCACAAGGAGGCCGTGAAGGAGCTCAACGCCTCCTCGGCCGCTTACGCGGAGCTGCAGAAGAAGGTCGACGCGCTCGACATCAAGGACCAGGCGAAGTTCGCCGACGGTCTGAAGGGCATCGCCGACGAGCTGAACAAGATCAGCACCAACGGTGACCAGGCGTTGAAGCAGCTCCAGTCCGGCAAGGTCGGCATCGCGATGGCCAAGCAGCCGGGCTGCCAGAAGCCGACGGCTTCGGTCCCGCCGGCCGCCGCGCCGTCGAAGACCCCCGAGAAGTCGGCTTCCGCGTCGCCCAGCAAGAAGCCCTGACAACGCCGGCACGGATCGGCCCGGCAGCTTGGATGCTGCCGGGCCGCTGCCGTCGTCGGTGGGAGCGGCCACAATGGGCGGGTGAGTACGACCAGCCTCCCCGCGCCCGACCGTTCGCCCCGGCTCCGCGAAGCCCTGCTTGCCGCCGCCTTCACCGCCGACGGTCTCCTCGACCTGCTCGGCGCGCCCGCCTATGCCGCGCTCGCCCGCAGCGAGACGGTTCCGGCACTGCGGGCCACCCGTGGCGACTCCCCGCTCGACACGCTGGTGCGGCTCTTCCTGCTTCAGCGCCCCGTCCCGTACGAGCGGGCCCGCGCCGCGCTCCCGCTGGACGCGTGCGTCGAGGACGGCTGGGTGATCCGCGCGGGCGACGAGGTGCGGGCCGCCGTCGACGTGCGGCCGTACAGCGGGCCCGAGGCGCAGGACTGGTTCATCGTCTCCGACCTGGGATGCGCGGTCGGCGGCGCGGGTGGCATCGGTTCGCGCGAGGAGGGGGTGGTCCTCGGCGTCGGTGGGGCGTCGTCCACACTCGCCGGGATCACCGTCCGTACACCGGTCGCCTCCGCGCTCGATCTCGGTACGGGCTCCGGCATCCAGGCGCTGCACGCCGCGCAGCACGCCACCCGGGTCACGGCCACGGACCTCAACCCCCGCGCCCTCGCCTTCACCCGGCTGACCCTCGCCCTGTCCGGCGCCACCCCGGCCGATCTGCGCGAGGGTTCGCTCTTCGAGCCGGTCGACACCGAGACGTACGACCTCATCGTGTCGAATCCGCCGTTCGTCATCTCGCCGGGCGCCCGTCTCACGTACCGCGACGGCGGCATGGGCGGCGACGACCTGTGCCGGACGCTGGTGCAGCAGGCCGGCGACCGGCTGAACGAGGGGGGATACGCGCACTTCCTCGCCAACTGGCAGCACGTAGAGGGCGAGGAGTGGCAGGACCGGCTGCGCTCCTGGGTGCCGCGCGGCTGCGATGCCTGGGTCGTCCAGCGCGAAGTGCAGGACATCACGCAGTACGCGGAGCTGTGGCTGCGCGACAGCGGCGACCACCGTACGGATCCCGCGGAGTACGCCGCGCGGTACGACGTCTGGCTGGACGAGTTCGAGGCCCGCAAGACGAAGAGCGTCGGTTTCGGCTGGATCACGCTCCGGAAGTCCGTGGCCGCCGCCGACGGGAATCCGTCGGTCGTGATCGAGGAGTGGCCGCACCCGGTGGAACAGCCGCTCGGCGCGGCCGTGGAGGCCCACTTCGCGCGCCAGGACTATCTGCGGACGCACGATGACGCGGCGCTGCTCGCCGACCGCTTCACGCTGGCTCCGGAAGTGATGCAGGAGCAGGTCGGACTGCCGGGCGCGGAGGACCCCGAGCATGTGGTGCTGCGTCAGAACCGCGCCATGCGGCGTGCGACGAAGGTCGACGCGGTCGGCGCCGGTTTCGCGGGCGTCTGCGACGGGACGCTGCCCGCGGGCCGGATCCTGGACGCGATCGCCCAGTTGATGAACGAGGACCCGGTACTGCTGCGCGACCGTACCCCGCAGGCGATCCGGCTGCTGGTGGAGGAAGGGTTCCTGGAGCCGGTGGGGGCTGCCTGATGAGCGCGGAGCGGTGACCGCCGGGTGATCAATCGAGCTGGACGAGACGGTGCTCCGGGCGACCCGGATCGCCATCAGCCCGCTGTCCCGACGTGTTCCTGGTGTCCCATGTGGCGGCTTCCGTGCTCCTGCTGCTGACTGGCGCGAATGTGCCGCGCGAGACCCTGCCGGGGTGGATGCGGGCCGTCGGGGACGTTCGTCCGCCGCCCCATGCCGCCGAGGCCGCCCGGGATTGTCCGCAGGGGGGTGGCTTGGACCGGGGACGGCTCGGCGCCGAGCCGTCCCCGGGGGGCCGGATACGCGGTGCTCGCCGTGGTCCTGCCGGCGGTGTTCGGACGTAGTCGGCGTCGCGTGACCCTCGACCTGATGCGATCCGGCCCACGAGCGCGGCCCGGGCGGAGCGCGCCCCCGTGGACTGCGGCCCTGGAGTTCACCCGGGGTTCGCACCGGTGTCGCCCTCGAGTGACAGCCTCCCCCTGACCCGAACCGGGCATCGGCCCTGGGCCGGGCGTGTCACGGAGAGGCGTACGGGCATGGAGAGCGGACCTGCGGTATTCGCCGGAACGGCGTTCGCGCTGTTCGGGGCCGGGCTGCTGGTTTGGACGGGGGCGCGCGTCGCACACCACGCGCCGGTGGCGTACGGGGTGCGCCCCGTTGTCTCCGCCACACTCGCCACTCTGTTCGGCGTACTTTTCCTCGTCCTCGGCGTGGGGTGCTTCACGTGTATCTGATCCACGGCTGCCGCCTCGCCACCCACGTCGCGGCCGTGTGATCACCCGGCCCGGGACGTGAACACGCCCGGCTGTCCCGCCACCGACCTCCGGCGGCCGCAGCACCGCCACGGTGCCGCGAAACCCGCAGGCAGCGACCGCGCGCGCCGCGTATCGGGCACTCCGGGCGGCAGGAATGGCGGAAGTCGGGTTACCGTTCGAGTGGCCGTTGCGGGCTTTTGCCGTTTGACACGGGGGCGGGTTGTACCGTCACACTCCGCAGCGACAGCACCGTCGGCAGCGTCATCGCGTTGCCCGGATGCCCACTGAGTGTCGACCGGAGAGAAGAGCGAAGTTGTCCCCGACCAGCGAGACCGCACAGGGCGGCCGCCGACTCGTCATCGTCGAGTCGCCTGCCAAGGCGAAGACGATCAAGGGCTACCTCGGCCCCGGATACGTCGTCGAGGCGAGCGTCGGGCACATCCGCGACCTGCCGAACGGTGCCGCAGAGGTTCCCGACGAGTACACCGGCGAGGTCCGTCGGCTCGGCGTCGACGTCGAGCATGACTTCCAGCCCATCTATGTCGTCAACGCGGACAAGAAGGCACAGGTCAGGAAGCTCAAGCAGCTGCTGGCCGAGTCCGATGAACTCTTCCTCGCCACCGATGAGGACCGCGAGGGCGAAGCCATCGCGTGGCACCTGCAGGAAGTGCTGAAGCCCAAGGTTCCGGTCCACCGGATGGTCTTCCACGAGATCACCAAGGACGCGATCCAGGCCGCCGTCGCCAACCCGCGCGAGCTGAACCAGCGCATGGTCGACGCCCAGGAGACCCGCCGTATCCTCGACCGCCTCTACGGCTACGAGGTCTCGCCGGTCCTGTGGAAGAAGGTCATGCCGCGGCTCTCGGCAGGCCGGGTCCAGTCCGTCGCCACCCGACTCGTCGTCGAGCGGGAGCGCGAGCGCATCGCCTTCCGTTCCGCCGAGTACTGGGACCTGACCGGCGCCTTTGCCACCGGCCGTACCGGTGACGCCTCCGACCCGTCGACGCTGACCGCCCGCCTCAGCGCGGTCGACGGCCGCCGGATCGCCCAGGGCCGCGACTTCGGTCCGGACGGACAGCTGAAGTCCGGGTCCGGCCAGGTGCTGCACCTGGACGAGACGAACGCCCGGGCCCTGGCCGCCGCGCTCGCCGACTCCGCGTTCGCCGTGCGGTCCGTCGAGTCGAAGCCGTACCGCCGTTCCCCGTACGCCCCGTTCCGTACGACGACCCTCCAGCAGGAGGCGAGCCGGAAGCTGGGCTTCGGGGCGAAGGCCACCATGCAGGTCGCACAGAAGCTGTACGAGAACGGCTTCATCACCTACATGCGTACCGACTCCACGACGCTCTCCGACACCGCGGTCTCCGCGGCGAGGGCGCAGGTCACGCAGTTGTACGGCGCCGACTACCTGCCGGACAAGCCGCGTACCTATGCCGGGAAGGTCAAGAACGCGCAGGAGGCGCACGAGGCGATCCGCCCCTCCGGCGACCGCTTCCGCACACCCGCCGAGACCGGTCTGACCGGCGACCAGTTCCGGCTCTACGAGCTGATCTGGAAGCGGACCGTCGCCTCCCAGATGAAGGACGCGGTCGGTAACTCGGTCACCGTGAAGATCGGCGGCCGGGCGAGCGACGGACGCGACACCGAGTTCTCCGCGTCCGGCAAGACGATCACCTTCCACGGCTTCATGAAGGCGTACGTCGAAGGCGCCGACGACCCGAACGCCGAGCTCGACGACCGTGAGCGCAGGCTGCCGCAGGTCGCCGAGGGCGACGCGCTGTCCGCTGACGAGATCTCGGTCGACGGCCACGCGACCAAGCCGCCGGCCCGTTACACCGAGGCCTCGCTGGTCAAGGAGCTGGAAGAGCGCGAGATCGGCCGCCCGTCGACGTACGCCTCGATCATCGGCACCATCCTCGACCGCGGCTACGTCTTCAAGAAGGGCACGGCGCTCGTCCCGTCCTTCCTCTCCTTCGCCGTGGTCAACCTGCTGGAGAAGCACTTCGGCCGGCTCGTCGACTACGACTTCACCGCGCGGATGGAGGACGACCTCGACCGCATCGCGCGGGGCGAGGCCCAGTCCGTGCCGTGGCTGAGGCGTTTCTACTTCGGCGAGGGCGACGACGCCGTCAGTGGCGCGGCCTCCGCCGCGGGCAACGGCGACGGCGACCACCTCGGCGGTCTCAAGGAGCTCGTCACCGACCTCGGCGCGATCGACGCCCGGGAGATCTCCTCCTTCCCCGTCGGCAACGACATCAAGCTCCGCGTCGGGCGGTACGGCCCGTACATCGAGCGCGGTGAGAAGGAGGCCGAGGGCCACCAGCGCGCGGACGTGCCGGAGGACCTGGCGCCCGACGAGCTGTCGGTCGAGTACGCGGAGGAGCTGTTGGCCAAGCCGAGCGGCGACTACGAGCTCGGCGCGGACCCGGTCACCGGCAACCAGATCATCGCGAAGGACGGCCGGTACGGTCCGTACGTCACCGAGGTGCTGCCCGAGGGCACCCCGAAGACCGGCAAGAGCGCGGTGAAGCCGCGGACCGCGTCGCTCTTCAAGTCGATGTCGCTGGACACGGTGACACTGGCGGACGCGCTCAGGCTGATGTCGCTGCCGAGGGTCGTCGGCGAGGACGCCGAGGGCGTCGAGATCACCGCGCAGAACGGGCGCTACGGCCCGTACCTGAAGAAGGGCACGGACTCGCGTTCGCTGACGTCCGAGGACCAGCTCTTCGACATCACGCTCGAAGAGGCTCTCGCGATCTACGCCCAGCCCAAGCAGCGCGGGCGCGCCGCCGCCAAGCCGCCGCTGAAGGAACTGGGCACGGACCCGGTGAGCGGTGCTCCGGTCGTCGTCAAGGACGGGCGCTTCGGCGCGTACGTCACCGACGGCGAGACGAACGCGACGCTGCGGACCGGCGACAGTGTCGAGGACATCACGCCGGAGCGCGGCTACGAGCTCCTCGCGGAGAAGCGCGCCAAGGGACCCGCCAAGAAGAAGACGGCGAAGAAGGCCCCGGCGAAGAAGGCGCCCGCGAAGAAGGCGACGACGGCCAAGAAGACGGCCGCGAAGAAGACGACGGTCGCGAAGAAGACGACGGCAGCCAAGAAGACGACGGCAGCCAAGAAGACGACCGCGGCCGCGAAGAAGGCGTCCGCGTCATCCGTCGAGGACTGACCGCACCGGCGGTCAGCGCGTTCCCGAACACCCGAGGGGCTGGACATTCCAGCCCCTCCGGCGTGCGGGGGAGCACCTCCGCACCCCGCTCGGGCGCCCATATGTTCGGACGGGGCCGTCGCCGACCGCGCCGCTCCGGATAGGCTGGGCGGATGACGCGAGCCGAGCAGCCAACGGTCGTGAGCCCCACCTCCGACACACTTGCCGCAGACTCACGCGAGCGCGCCGTACGAGTTCTGTTGCGTGTTCCCCCGCTGAAGCGGTTGTGGAGCGCCCAGCTCGTCGGGAGTATCGGCGATGCACTCGCCCTTCTCGTGCTGGTGTTGCTGTCGCTGCAAGCGGCGGTCCTTGAGGGCTCATTCGGACCCGGATACCGCGGGGCGGCCTTTGCCGTCGCCGCCGTGTTCGGTGCCCGAATCCTTGCCACGCTCCTCTTCGGAGCCGTACTCCTGGGGCCGCTGACGACACTCACCGCGCCCGGCGGACCGCTGGACCGGCGGTGGCTGATGATCGGGGCGGACGGCCTGCGGCTCGCGCTGCTTGTCGTCGCACCGCTGTGGATCGACTGGATGCCCGACAGGGCGCTCATGATGATCCTCATCACCGTCTTCGTCACCGGCGCCGGCGATCGGCTGTGGACGGTCGCGAAGGAGAGCGCCGCCCCCGCGCTGCTGCCCTCCCCGCCCCCCGAGGGCGCCGCGGTACGCCCGCTGCCCGACCACCTCGACGCCCTGCGCAGGCTCTCCCTCCGTACGGACTTCGCCGCCGTCCCCGCCGCCGCGGCCGTTCTGCTGGTCGCCGCGCTGATCGGCCATCTGCTGTCCCCGGCGCTGGAGTGGTTCTCCTTCCACCAGGCGGCTCTCGGCTCGTACGTCGCGGCCGGGCTGTTCTCCGCCTCGATCTCGATCCTCTACTTCCTCGAACTCCCCGGTTCTCCCACGCCCCGCCCGCGCTCGCCCCTGGAGGGTCTGCGACGGCCGCCCACCGGCGGCGGCCCGGACAGGGGCCGCACCGGCGCCGTCCCGCTGCTCGTCGGCGCGTGCGCGGCCGTCGCCGGAGCGATCGCCGCCGCAGCCGCCGTCGCCGCACTGCACGCCTACGACCTCGGTGGCGGACCGGCCACGTTCGCTCTGCTGATCCTGGCTCTGACGGGCGCCACAGGCGCCGGTATCCGTACCGCGGAGAAGGTGCTGCCCACCTTGTCGCGACGCCGGATGCTCGCCCTCGCCACCGCCGTCACCGGGGTCGCGCTCCTTGCGATGGGTCTGGTGCCGGACACGGCGACCGTGGTGTTCCTCGCGGTCCTCGCCGGTTACGCGGCGGGTGTCGCGGGCAACACCGGCCACACGCTCGTCGATCAGGAGACCGAGGAGCCCCGCCGGACCAGGACGACCGAGCACCTCCAGGCAGTCGTCCGGGTCCTGATCGCGCTCGGCGCGGTCGCGGGACCGCTGCTGGCCGCGGCGATCGGCACCCACCGGCTGAAGGCCGGAGACTTCGTCTTCGCGCACGGCGGCGCAGCGTTCGCCCTCATGCTCATCGGCGCACTGCTGCTGCCGGTCGCCGCGATCGTCCTCGCGAAGACGGACGACCGTTCCGGAGTGCCGCTCCGCCGTGACCTGCGCGAGGCCCTGCGCGGTGGCGAGCCGGCTGTCGCCCCCGCCGCCACCGGCTTCTTCCTCGTCCTGGAGGGCGGCGACGGGGCCGGCAAGTCCACCCAGGTCGCGGCGCTCGCCGAGTGGATCCGGGCCAAGGGCCACGAGGTCGTCGTCACCCGCGAGCCCGGCGCCACGCCGGTCGGCAAGCGGCTGCGCTCGATCCTGCTCGACGTGTCGTCGGCCGGGCTCTCGAACCGGGCCGAGGCACTGCTCTACGCCGCCGACCGCGCCGAGCACATCGACTCGGTGGTCCGTCCGGCCCTGGAGCGCGGCGCGATCGTCATCTCCGACCGCTACATCGACTCGTCCGTCGCCTACCAGGGCGCGGGCCGCGATCTCTCCCCGACCGAGATCGCCCGGATCTCGCGGTGGGCGACGAGCGGACTCGTACCGCATCTGACGGTGCTGCTCGACGTCGACCCGGAGACCGCACGGGAACGGTTCACCGAGGCGCCCGACCGGCTGGAGTCCGAGCCGCCCGAGTTCCACGCCCGGGTACGGTCCGGCTTCCTCACACTGGCCGCAGCGGACCCGACCCGCTACCTGGTAGTGGACGCCGGCCAGGAACCGGAATCGATCACCACCGTCGTACGCCACCGGCTCGACCAGCTCCTGCCGCTCTCCGAGGCCGAGATCAAGGCCCAGGAGGAGGCACGCAAGGCGGCCGAGGAAGAGGCCAGGCGCAAGGCCGAGGAAGAGGCGGCGCGCAAGGCGGAGGAGGAGCGGCTGGAACGCGAGCGCCAGGAGCAGCTCGCCAAGCTCCGCGCCGAGGAGGAGGAGCGCAAGCGCCGCGAGCTGGAGGAGGCGCGGCAGCGCGAGGCCGAGCGGCAGGCGGAGGAGGCCCGCCGGCAGGCCGAGGAAGCCCGTCGGGTCGCCGAGGAGGAACGGGCCCGGCGCGAGGCCGAGGAGCAGGCGCGCGAGGCCGAGCAGGAGCGGCTGCGCAAGCAGGCCCAGGAGGAGGCCCGGCTGCGCAAGGAGGCCGAGGCGCGGCGGCTGGAGAAGCAGCGCAAGGCGGAGGAGGCGCTGCTGCGGGCCGAGGCAGCCCGGCGGCAGGCCGAGGCCGAGGCGGCCGCGGCGGCGGAGGCCGCCCGCGCGGAGGCGGCCGCATCCGCTTCCGTCCCGGACAACGAGCTGACGGTGCCGACGCCGGTCGTCAGTTCGAACGAGGTGACGCAGCAGGTGCCGTCACCGGTCGACACGCCTTCGGACCAGGCCGAGACCGCGATGATCCCGAGGATCACCGAACCGTCCGAGCGGCCTGCGGTACGGGACGCCACGGGCTCCGCGGACGAGACGGCGGTACTCCCGCCGGTCCGTGACGAGCACCCGGCGGACCGCGTTCCGCGGGGCATCTTCCGCGACGAGCGCCCGGCGGACGCCGTACCGGAGGGCGATAACGAGCGGACCCGGGAGCTGCCGCAGATCAGCGATCCGCACGCCGTCCCGGAGGCAGCCGAGGAGCGGCGTCCGGGCCGGGGCCGCCGCCGTCGCCCGGAGTGGGCCGAGGAGACCCCGCTGGACGATCTGCCGACCCTGGCCGACGAGCTGCTCGGCGACCACGACCAGGACGACGAGGGTCATGGCACCTCCGGACGGGGCCGCCGCCCGCGCCGCTGAGAGCGGCTGCGGCGGGTGGCCCGGGGGGTGAGGGGCGGACCGGATCGCCGGGAATGTCAGACCCTTCCGCCACAATGGGAAGCCGGAGCCGTAGACCACCACCGGAAGGGCGGTGACCGATGACCGTATGGGACGACCTGGTCGGCCAGGACCGGGTGCAGGAGCAGCTCGGCGCCGCCGCCCGGGACGCCGATGAGCTGGTCACCGCTATTTCCGCGGGGGGGCAGGTGCCGCCGGGGTCGAAGATGACCCACGCCTGGCTGTTCACCGGACCACCGGGTTCCGGGCGGTCCACCGCTGCCCGCGCCTTCGCCGCCGCTCTCCAGTGCACCAGCCCGGACCGCGCGCTGGGCGGCGCACCGGGGTGCGGTTTCTGCGACGGCTGCCACACCAGCCTCATCGGGACGCATGCCGACGTCGAGGTGGTCCGTACGGACCTGCTCTCCATCGGCGTGAAGGAGACCCGTGAGCTGGTCCGCCGCGCCCAGCTGTCCCCGGCCGTGGGCCGCTGGCAGGTGATCATCCTGGAGGACGCCGACCGCCTCACCGAGGGCGCGGGAAACGTGCTCCTGAAGGCGGTCGAGGAGCCCGCGCCCCGTACGGTGTGGCTGCTCTGCGCACCCTCGCTCGAAGATGTGCTGCCCACCATCCGGTCCCGCTGCCGTCACCTCACCCTGCGCACGCCCCCCGTCGACGCCGTTGCCGATGTGCTGATCCGGCGTGACGGAATCGAACCGGAGCGGGCCGCGGCAGCGGCTCGCGCCACTCAGGGGCACATCGGCCGGGCCCGCCGCCTGGCCACCGACGAGAAGGCCCGCGCGCGCCGCGCGGCCGTGCTCAAGCTTCCGCTCCGGGTGGAGGACATCGGTGGTTGTCTCAAGGCCGCCCAGGAGCTGATCGACACCGCCACGGAGGACGCGAAGCAGGTTTCCGAGGAGGTGGACGCCAAGGAGACGGAGGACATGAAGGCCGCACTCGGCGCGGCTGCCGGAGGCCGGATGCCGCGCGGCACGGCAGGGGTGATGAAAGAGCTGGAGGACAAGCAGAAGCGCCGCAAGACGCGTACCCAGCGCGACAGCCTCGACCTCGCCCTCACCGACCTGACCGGCTTCTACCGCGACGTACTGGCGCTGCAGCTGGGCTCGCAGATCGCCCTCGCCAACGTCGACGTACGGGACGCGCTCGACCGCATCGCCCGGTCCTCGACGCCCGAGCGCACCCTGCGCCGGATAGAGGCGGTGATCGCCTGCCGCCGGGCGCTGGACCGCAATGTGGCGCCACTGCTCGCCGTGGAGGCGATGACGATGGCTCTGCGCGCCGGCTGATCCGCCCGCGGTCCTCGCCGGGCACCGCCGATTCATCCGAATGGGTAACGAAACGGGCCAGTCACCGCGTGAGGGCTACGCTCCGGGCATGGATACCAGGCGTCTGCTCCGTACCTTCGCCACCGTGCTCGGCACGACCGGCCTACTCGTCACCGGCTGCAGCAAAGGCAGTTCGACGACGAGCCCGTCGAGCCCGACGCCCGCGGCACCCGCGGCGCTCCAGCCGTACTACGCGCAGCATCTGAACTGGCGGGACTGCGGCGTCTCCGGTTTCCAGTGCGCCACGATGAAGGCGCCGCGCGACTACCGGAAGCCGGGCGGCGGCGACATCAAGCTGGCCGTCTCCCGGAAGAAGGCCACCGGTCCGGGCAAGCGGATCGGCTCCTTGCTGGTGAATCCGGGCGGCCCCGGCGGCTCGGCCATCGGCTACCTCCAGAACTACGCGGCCCTCGGCTACCCTGCCGCGGTCCGCGCCCGCTACGACATGGTCGCCATCGACCCGCGCGGCGTCGCCCGCAGCGAGCCTGTCGAATGTCTCACCGGCCCGCAGATGGACGCGTACACCCAGGTCGACCAGACCCCCGACGACCGTGCCGAGGTCACGGAGCTGGGCGCCGCCTTCGACACGTTCGCAGACGGCTGTGAGCAGCGCTCCGGCACGATCCTGCCGCATGTCTCCACCGTCGAGACGGCCCGCGACATGGACATCCTGCGGGCCCTGCTCGGCGACGAGAAGCTGACGTACCTCGGGGCGTCGTACGGCACCTTCCTCGGTGCGACGTACGCCGAACTCTTCCCCGGCCGGACCGGCCGTCTCGTCCTCGACGGTGCGATGGACCCGTCGCTTTCGTCGCTGGAGATGAACCGCGACCAGACGGCGGGCTTCGACGTCGCGTTCCAGGCCTTCGCCGCGGACTGCGTGAAGAGGTCGGACTGCCCGCTCGGCACCACCTCCACCACGGACGCCGCGGCCCGGCTGAAGCAGCTCTTCACCGACCTCGACGCCAAGCCCGTCCCGGCCGGCGACTCCCGCAAGCTCGGCGAGTCCCTCGCCACCACCGGTGTCATCGCCGCCATGTACGACGAGGGGACCTGGCCCCGTCTCCGTAGCGCCCTGGCCGGCGTCCGGGCGGGCGACGGGTCCGGCCTGCTCGCCCTGTCCGACAGCTACTACGAGCGCAAGCCGAACGGCACGTACGCCAACCTGATGTTCGCCAACGCCGCGGTGAACTGCCTGGACGCGCCCCCGGCCTTTACCGGTCCGGACGCCGTCGAGAAGGCCCTCCCCGGCTTCGAGAAGGCCTCCCCGGTCTTCGGCAAGGCCTTCGCCTGGGCTGCCCTGAACTGCGCCCACTGGCCCGCCGCGCCCACTGGCACCGCGCACCGCATCACGGCGAAGGGCACGGCCCCGATCGTCGTGGTCGGCACCACCCGTGACCCGGCGACCCCGTACAAGTGGGCCCAGTCCCTCGCTGCCCAGCTCTCCTCGGGCAGGCTCCTCACGTACGAGGGCGACGGTCACACCGCGTACGGCCGTGGCAGCCACTGCATCGACGCGGCGATCAACACGTACCTCCTGGACGGCACCCCGCCGGCCGACGGCACGAAGTGTTCCTGACCTCCCGCGGCTCCCTCCGCCCCCTGACCTGCGCATTCGGCTCCGGAGGCGGGTGGTGCGGAGCACCCTCCGAAACTGTGTAAACTTAGCGACGCTGCTGCTCGCACCATAGTGCGACAGGGCGTGCCGCCTTAGCTCAGTTGGCCAGAGCAACGCACTCGTAATGCGTAGGTCTCGGGTTCGAATCCCGAAGGCGGCTCCACCGTGAACCCCAGGTCAGATATCTGACCTGGGGTTTTTTTCATGGGTGTACGCCTTCCGCGCGGAACCCGTCGTGCACGTTCCGCTCATCGTTGCCCGGAAGGCGTCCGGCCGGAAGTTCGGAGCGCGGGTCATCGACTGGATGTCCCGCCTCGCGGCCCTGGAAGGGCGGAACTGGGTTCGACACTTGGCGCACGGACACTGGGCTGCACGCCTACTTTGAGCAGCTTGGTTTCAGGCATGTCCGCACGGAGGCGCCGCCGCACCGGCTCTCGGGATGGCTCGCTCAACGGCCGGCGGGTGAGCTAGTGCCGGACGACCTTCTGCCCGTCCGCCCTGCTGTCGGGAGTCAGAGCACGGACGCAGTCGCCAACGCGGGAGTGCCCCACCAGAGGACATGACTCGCGCGCAAGGCGCCCCGCGGCGCGTGGCTGCGGGGCGCCTTGTGGGGTTTAGTCGATCTGCTCCCCGTCGTGCGTACCGCCCTTGCAGTGGTTGTCCGCCAGATCGGGCGTTCCGCCGCCCTGCTTGCACTCAGAAGGGGTGACGTAGGACGGGGCGCCCTGTGCGGTGGCGGTGGCGGCGGCTGTGAGGCCGAGTCCGGCGAGGGCTGCCGTGGCGATGACGGCGGCGAGGGTTCGTCGAATGCGCATGTGGTTCCCCTTTCACGGATTGCCTCGGTTGGGGCACTAGTCAGCTTGATCTCCACCCATGTGGGTGGCGCGTCATGTCACGCCATTCGGGTGACAGTGCTGCCGGGTTCGGGGTCGGTGACGCGACCCGTGGGACAGGCCCAGTGAGTCCGTTCCC
Organism: Streptomyces sp. NPDC051020; assembly: GCF_040683105.1. Lineage (NCBI taxonomy): Bacteria > Bacillati > Actinomycetota > Actinomycetes > Kitasatosporales > Streptomycetaceae > Streptomyces > Streptomyces sp. NPDC051020. The sequence goes on from NZ_JBFBCG010000007.1 coordinate 58,440, forward strand.
GGGAGGACGTGGGTCTCACTTGGGGTCTCATTGCCGCGCTGTCCAGTGTCGTCCGGGGACGTCCCGCGAGAGGCGATTCACAGCCCTGACGTCGCCCTTTGACAGTTGGCGAACAGTGTCGGATGGCTGCGGACCAAGATCGGACAACTCGTCATGCGTAGGTCTCGGGTTCGAATCCCGAAGGCGGCTCCGCCATGAACCCCAGGTCAGACATCTGACCTGGGGTTTTTTTCATGGGTGTACGTCTTCCGCGCGGAACCCATCGTGCCCTTCCCGCTTGGCGCTGTGCTGGATCCCGGGCGGATCGGTCCGGTGCTCACTCCTGCCGGTCCGGGCGCGAACTCACCTCCCGGTGCGACCCCAGGGCGCCAGGCCGGCCGCGGAGGGCAGTGCCTGGCTGCCGAGGCTGGGCATCCCGTCTCGGGCCCGGTGCCGGCCGTGGTGGAGCAGTCGCCGGAGAGCGGTCCTCGCCGACGCGTTCGCCGCCCGGGAGCTTGCCGCCGGTGAGTCGGCGGCGGCACCCGAAGGCTCTCCTGCCCTCACCATCCCTTGCCATTTCTTTTCTTGACGCGCAAAAATATCTCCATCACACTCTTGGTAACACTGAGTCGGCCATGTGATGGAGAGGCGTGATGTGAGCGCGATGACGGCCCTGGTTCCGGACCAGACGGGAGCCGAGATCTTTGCCCAGGTGCTGACCGCCGGCCCGATCTCCAGGACGGTGATCGCGCAGCGGCTCGGGCTGTCACCCTCCACGGTGACCAGGCTGCTCGCGCCGCTGATCGAGGACGGCTATCTGAGCGAGACCGGACAGCAGAGCGCGTCGGGCCTGGGCCGCCCCCAACGCCTGCTGCGGGTCAACACCGAGCAGCACCTGGTCGTCGGGATCCAGATCGCGCGCACGCATGTTGCGGCTGTGCTCACCGACCTCGGTGCACGTCCGCTGTGCCGCCTGGAGCAGGTGCTCGATTCCCTGGAGCCCGCTCATGTGCTGGCGGTGGCGGCGGAGCTGACAGCCCGGCTCATCGCGCAGGCGCCGAGTGCCGACGCGAGGGTGCTGGGTGTCGGGGTCGGCGTGGGCGGCCACGTCGACGCGGCGAGCGGCGTGTGCCGTTCGGCGGTGCGGCTGGGCTGGACGGATGTCGCTGTCGCCGCTCCGCTGAGCGCGGCCACCGGGCTTCCGGTGGTGGTGAACAACGACGTCAACGCCTTGGTGATCGCTGAGCGTTGGTTCGGCGAGGGCCGGGATGTCGGTTCGTTCGCCGTGATCTCGGTCGGACGTGGCGTCGGTGGTGCGCTGATGCTTCACGGAGTTCTCCACTCGGGTGCCGGTGGACTGGCCGTCGAGTTCGGGCATGTGCCGATCGAGCCGAATGGTCCGGACTGCGCCTGCGGCAACCGCGGCTGCGTGGAGGCGCTGGCCTCCTCCGATGCGGTGCTGCGGATGTTCCGCGAGGCCGGTGGTCGGACCGAGGCCGACTACGACGCCGTTGTGGAGCTCGCACGGTCGGGGTCGGAGGTCGAACGACGTGCCGCGCTCGATGCGTTCGCCGTGGCCGGCGACGCGCTTGGACGTGGACTGGCATGCCTGTGCAACCTGCTCAACCCGGGACTGATCGTGATCGCGGGTGAAGGCGTGGTGGCCTATGAGCACTTCGGGCCCGCCATGACTGCGGCGTTGGAGCGCCACGCCGTCTCCACCGCGGCCCGCGACTGTGTGATCAAGGTCGACGAGGCCAGCGAGACGTTGTGGGCGCGGGGTGCCGCCTGTCTGGTCATCAGGGAGAGTGTCCGTGCCCGGTTGTCCTGAGCGGCCGAGCCCTGTCCCGCCTCCTTCGCCGAAACCCCCATGTGCCGGTCGGTCTGAGCCATTGTGGACAGGGCCGTCGCCGCCGGAATTCAAATGACGCGATATTCGACTCTCATCCCCTGGTGTCGCCCGCCTGTTATTACTCGGTAGATTTCTGTCGATGCATCGAAACGCGCTCGGCTGCTCCGTGAATGCGCAGGTCAGGACAGCGAGGTGGCGAAGCATGCCCTGAAATCGTGCCGTCTGCATTGCGCTGAAAAATGCCGTGCAAGGGTGTTGACCGGCCCGCCGTGGTGCGCTGAATAATTCTTCGTAATTTCCGAACGCGATTGTTCGACGCCTTCTCCGATCTTGTCTCTTCTGCTTGATCCGCCATCCCGTCATCACGGCCGTCTCATGAGGAATTCATGCGTACGTTCACATCCAGATCCGCCGCTGGTGCGGCAGCCCTCTCCTTTGCCCTGCTGGTGACCGGATGTTCCAGTTCCGACGACGCCGGTGGTTCGTCGAAGGCTGGGCCGGTGTCGCTGGAGTTCTGGGGCTGGGCCCCGGGCTACGACAAGATCACCGCCCAGTGGAACGCTGCCCACCCGGACATCAAGGTGACGTTCAAGCAGATCCCGTCCGGCGCCAAGGGCGGCTACGACCAGATGACCAACGCGATCACCGCGGGCAAGGCCCCGTGCCTGGCGCAGGTCACCTACAACGACATTCCGTCGATGCTGGTCAAGAAGGCGCTGATGGACATCACTCCGTACGCCTCCGGTGACTCCGGCACGTACCTGGACTGGACTGTCGCGGCGTCCTCGGCCGGCGGCAAGATGTACGGCGTCCCCGTCGACACCGGGCCGATGGCCCTGTACTACCGCGCCGATCTGTTCAAGAAGTTCGGCATCTCCAAGCCTCCCGCGACCTGGGACGAGTACGCCGCCGACGCGGCCAGGGTTCACGCGGCGGACCCGAAGGTCGCCTTCGGTACCGCGCCCCAGGACGCCTACGACATGGCCGCCTTGACCTGGCAGACCGGCAAGTCCTGGTTCGGCACGCGGAACGGGTCGTGGCAGGTCTCCATCGACAACCCGGGCACGCAGCAGGTCGCCACGTACTGGCAGGGCCTGAAGGACAAGAAGTTGGTGATGAACAACGGCAACGCCTGGGACCCGACGTTCGACAAGGCGTCGGAGGCCGGCAAGGTCATGACCTTCGTCAATGCCGCCTGGGCCGTCCCGGGCATCAAGGGGGATCTCAAGGACCTCGCCGGCAAGTGGGCCGTGGCCCCGATGCCGACCTGGACCGCGGGTGACAAGACCAGCGCGAACTCCGGCGGTTCCGCCACCTCCGTCCTGACCGGCTGCAAGACGCCCAAGGAGGCCGCGCGGTTCGCCGCGTTCCTTTCCAGCGACCCGGACGCGGTCAGCACCGGCATCAAGGTCGGCGGCCTGTATCCGGCGGCGAAGGCCGGTCTGGACAACCCGCTGCTGTCCCAGGGTGACCCCTACTTCGGCGGGCAGAAGATCTACGACGTCTTCAAGGAGTCCGCGGCGAACATCCCCACCACCTGGGTCGTCGGGCCGACGTTCGGTCAGGTCGAGGCGGACTACTCGGACGCGATCGGCAAGGGGGGATACCCCCAGGCCACGGCCACGGTTCAGCAAAAGACGGTCGAGAAGATCAAGAGCCTGGGGCTCTCCGTGACCGGCGGCTGATGCCCGGGGGGACGTCAGGTCACCCGAGGATTCCCGCGGTGCCGCTCAAGGGTGCGGCGCCGCGGGACCGTGTCCATACCGCAAGCGCGCGAGGAACGAACACTATGAGCACCCAGACAGCTTCACCGCCTGCACCGGCGCCGCCGCGCGTGGTGGCGGGGCCGAGTCGCCACCACCGCTGCCGGACCGCGCTGAACGCCGCCGGGTTCCTGGTTCCGTTCGGCGTCCTGTTCATCGCGATGATGCTCGCACCGATCGGCTACGCGATCTATCAGAGCTTCTACCAGGTCCAACGCCAGGGCCTGTTCGGCGGTGCGCAGACCGAGCGGTTCGCGGGCTTCGACAACTTCTCCGCCGCCCTCCACGACGGCGACTTCATGGCCTCGCTCGGCCGGGTGATGCTGCTCGGTGCCTTTCAGGTGCCGGTGATGCTCGGGCTGGCCCTGGTCCTCGCGCTGCTGCTGGACTCGCGTTCGGCCCGATTCAGGAAGACCTTCCGGCTGACCTTCTTCCTGCCCTACGCGCTGCCCGGTGCGATCGCTGCGGTGATGTGGTCGTTCCTGCTGGTCAAGGACCTCTCGCCGTTCACCGGGCCGCTGGCGGCGATCGGTATCCACACCGACTTCCTGTCGGCCGGCTGGATCCCGGTGTCGATCGGCAACATGATCACCTGGGGGTGGACCGGTTACAACATGCTGATCATCTACTCGGCGCTGCAGGCCGTGCCCGGCGACGTGATCGAGGCCGCGGCCCTCGACAACTGCACCGGCTGGCGCCTGGCCTGGTACGTCAAGATCCCGATGGTGCGGCCCGCCCTGGTCCTGACGACCGTCTTCTCCATCATCGGCACCGCCCAGCTCTACACCGAGCCGGCCGTGCTCGCCGCCGCGCGGATACCCGGCGCCTCTAACAAGTTCAGTCCGATCATGAACACCACGCTCACCGCCTCCCAGGCGGACCCGAACCTGGCCGCCGCCGAATCGGTTCTCCTGGCCCTGGTCACGCTGGTTCTCTCCTTCGGATTCCTGAAGTTCACTCAGCGAAGGGCGGCCGACGCATGACCACCACCCGCAGCCCACTCACCGAACGCCTGGCCGTCAACGCGATGCTCGGCCTGATGGCCCTCTACACCCTCATCCCGCTGTGGTGGCTGTTCGTCTCGGCGACCAAGGGCGAGGGATACCTCCACCAGGGCAGCCCACTGTGGTTCTCGCACTTCGACCTGGACGGCAACCTCAGCCGCGTCTTCTCCTTCCAGGACGGGGTCTTCTCCTCCTGGCTGGCCAACAGCGCGCTCTACAGCCTGGTCGGCGCGGCGGTCAGCACCCTGCTGTCGGTCATGGCCGGCTTCGCCCTGGCCAAGTACCGGTTCCGCGGCCGCGAGACGATCTTCAACGTGATCCTGGCCTCGGTGCTGATCCCGGCACCGATGTTCGCCCTGCCGCTGTTCCTGATGCTGGCCGAGCTGCGGCTGACCGACACCTACTGGGCCGTCCTGCTCCCCAGCTTCGTCAGCCCCTTCGGCGTCTACCTCTCGCGCATCTACGCGTCGGCGTCCGTCCCCGACGAACTCCTTGAGGCGGCGCGCATCGACGGCGCCGGTGAACAGCGGACCTTCTTCCGCATCGCGATGCCGGTCATGGCCCCGGCGCTGGTGACGATCTTCCTGTTCCAGTTCGTCAGCGTCTGGAACAACTACCTGCTGCCCGCGCTCATGATCAACGATGCCTCCAAGCTGCCGGTCACCGTCGGCCTGGTCCAGTGGCGCTCGGAGTTCGCCAACGGCGTCTCGCCGATGCTCCCCATCACCGGGGCATTCGTCTCCCTGGTCCCGCTGCTCGTCGCCTTCGTCGTACTGCAGCGCTTCTGGCGCAGCGGTCTGACCGCCGGCGCCGTCAAGTAACCGCAAACCCCACCGACCCATGCGGTGCCCGGCGCCGCACAGAAACAACAACGACCGAGAGCAGCAAGGTATGAGCACGCGACCCGACCTGACCATTGACGGCGACCGCTTCCTGCGCGGCGGCCGCGAGCACCGCGTGGTCTCCGCCGCCGTGCACTACTTCCGCATCCACCCCGAACTGTGGCGCGACCGGCTGCAGCGCCTGCAGGCCATGGGCTGCAACACCGTCGAGCTCTACATCGCCTGGAACTTCCACCAGCCCACCCCCGGCCCGGCCCGCTTCGACGGCTGGCACGACGTCGCCGCCTTCATCCGCGAGGCCGACGCACTCGGCCTCGACGTCATCGCCCGCCCCGGCCCCTACATCTGCGCCGAATGGGACCTGGGCGGACTCCCGGCCTGGCTGCTCGCCGACGAGTCGATGCGGCTGCGCACCGCCGACCCCGCCTACCTGGCCGCGGTCGACCAGTGGTTCGATCAGCTGATCCCGGTGCTCGCCGAACTCCAGGTCTCGCGCGGCGGCCCGATCGTCGCCGTCCAGGTCGAGAACGAGTACGGCAGTTACGGCAACGACAAGGCCTATCTGGAGCACCTGAAGGACGGCCTCGTCGCGCGGGGCATCGACTGCCTGCTCTTCACGTCCGACGGCCCCGAACCCCGCATGCTCGCCGGCGGCACCCTCCCCGGTGTGCTGGCCACCGCCAACTTCGGCTCGCGCCCCGACGAGGCCTTCGCCACCCTCGCCACGTTCCAGCCGGACGCCCCGCTGGCCTGCATGGAATTCTGGAACGGCTGGTTCGACCACTACGGCGACCCCCACCACGTCCGGGACGCCACCGACGCCGCCGAGGCGCTCGACGGGATCCTCGCCGCCGGGGGATCGGTCAACATCTACATGGGCCACGGCGGAACCAACTTCGGCTGGTGGGCCGGAGCCAACCACACCGGCAAGACCCTCGCCGAACCCGGCTACATGCCCACGATCACCAGCTACGACTACGACGCGCCGATCGGCGAGGCCGGCGAGCTCACCGAGAAGTTCCACGCCTTCCGCGAGGTCATCGGCCGCCACGTGCCGCTGCCGGACACCGAACTGCCCGCCCAGCCGCCCCGGGTCGACCCCCAGACCATCACCGCCACCCCGGTTGCGGCCCTGCGCGACAGCCTGGACCTTCTCTCCGTCGCGACGCACCGCCCGGCCCCCGAACCGATCGAGAAGCTCGGTCACCACCGCGGCCTCGTCCACTACCGGCACCGCATCACCGGACCCGCCGGGCCCGCCACGCTGACCGTCGACGGCATCCGGGACCTGGCGCAGATCTTCCTCGACGGGCACCTGGTCGGCGTGCTCGAACGCGACGAACCGAACCCGACCCTCGAACTGACCGTCCCCGAGGGCGGCGCGGAACTGGAGATCCTCGTCGAGCCCTTCGGCCGGGTCAACTACGGCCCCCACCTGGCCGACCGCAAGGGCCTGATCGCCGGCGTGCGCCTGGACTACCAGCACCTGTTCGGCTGGGACATTCGGGTGCTCCCCCTCGACGACCTGGCGGCCCTGCCCACAGCCCCTGCCGTCGAGACCGCCGACGGCCCCGTCTTCCACCGCGCCGTCGTCGACCTGCCCGAGGTGGCCGACGCATTCCTCGCCGTCCCGGGCAGCGACCGCACCCTGGTCTGGCTCAACGGCTTCCTCCTCGGCCGCCTGCGGACCGAGCAGGGCCCCCAGCGCACCCTCTACGCCCCGGCGCCCCTGTGGCGTGCGGGTGCCAACGAGGTCCTGGTGCTGGACCTCGCCGGGGCCGCCGCGCCACTCGCCGTGGAACTGCGGGCACAGCCCGACCTCGGGCCGAGTGCGCCGGCACCCCGGTACTGACCGAGAGCACCATCGACGTCCAGTAGGCACGGAGGAGCGGTAGGCGTTGCTTCATCGGCTCGGCGAGCCCTCCGGGCCACCATCCGCCATGCAGCGTCCGGGCCGCTCCAGACGGGGTGAATTTTTTCCTTTTCTTCTCTTGACTACGGACAAATAAGGAGGAAGCTAGCTAATACACCAGACAACCGGTGAGAGCCACACCGCCGGTGGAGACGTCCATCGACCCGAGTGACACCCATCTCGGCAACTGGCTAGGCTCCCGGGAAGAGCAACGTATCGACAACGGAGTCGTCGGCGACGACTGACGCTTGCGGGTCGATATGGAGCACCGGGAGCCACCGTATGTGCGGTCCCGGTCTGTAGATGACGAAACGCTGCGTGACGTCCTGCAACCAGCTGGTCGGCTGATTCTCCGGCGGCGTGCCCGTGGCCCCATGTTCGAATCCCGGAGACGGCTCAGGAAACCCCAGGTCACTCGACGTGACCTGGGGTTCTTCCTTGTCCGGACGAGGGGGTATCTGTGCGCGGCGCCCGCCGCCTTCTCGTGCCGCGACCTGTGGTGGATCCCGAATGATTCGTACGGCTCCCTCAGCGACCGGGAAGCCGCGGATGTTCACCGATCTGCGTGGCGGCGACGCGTCCTGCATGGACGGCTCCGGGCGCTGCTGAATCGGCTTCCCCATCAGGCGCGGCAGCAGCTGGTCCGGGTTCGTCGGCGCCGGGCACTGCGGAACCTCTGGGGCCAAAACCGCTGCGTGGGCGCGCCCAGGTTCGGGCCGGAACGGAAACGTTCCTGGTCAGGGCCGCTTTCCCCGTCCGGCCGGCGACCTGCGCGGACGGCGCGCGGAGTAGCCTGGAGAAGTCTCGGCCTGCGCGTGCGAAGGGGGCCGTCTCTCATGGACAGCTTGATCACCGCGGCGGTCGTCCTGGCGATGATCGCGCTGACGGCGTACGTGATCCATCTGCTCAATTCCCGGCACCGGCACCGGCATCTGCGGGCCGTGCACTACGACCATGGGGTGGCCGGGTTCGGCGGGTTCGGAGGGCCGGGTGCGGGTACAGGGCGCGTCGCTCCGCCCGCGGAAACGGTGCAGCCCACACAGCCGACACAGCCCACGCAGTCGGTGCGGAAGGGTGAGCCCGGGACAGAGGCGGCCGAACGCCCCGACGGGTGAGCTCTGCTACTTGGCGTCGGAGTAGCGTTCCACGATCGCCGTCGTAAAAGGGAAGCGCACCGGCGTCCTGCCGAAGGCGGTCCGCCCCGCCAGGTCACCGGCGGCCCGGATCGCCTTCACGACTGCCTCGGCCTCCTCTTCGGGGCAGTGCACCATCACCTCGTCGTGCTGGAAGAAGACCAGTTCGGCCCGGAGACCGGCGGCGGCCAGGGACCGACGCAGTGCGGCCAGGAACAGCAGCGCCCAGTCGGCGGCGCTGCCCTGCACCACGAAATTACGGGTGAAGCGGCCGCGCGCCCGGGCGTTCGACGAGGCGTAGCCCGGCGTGAACTCGCCCTCCCCGGACGGCTGTTCGTCGCTCTCCTGCGGGATACCGGCCTCGTCGTCGTCCCCGCGCCCGACCGCCGGCGGACTGGTCCGACCCAGCCAGGTCCGTACGAGACGGCCCTCCTCGCCCGCCTTCGCCGCGTCGTCGACATACGCCACGGCAAGCGGGAAGCGTCGTCGCAACGCCGCGAGGTTCTTCAGGCCGTCGCCCGAGGTCTGGCCGTAGATCGCTCCCAGCAGCGCGAGCTTGGCGTGGTCGCGGTCGCCGTGGAAGGCACGGTCCGACAGCGCCGTGTAGAGGTCGCCGTCATGGCCCGCGACCTCCATCAGGCCGGGGTCGCGGGAGATCGCGGCCAGAACCCTCGGCTCCATCTGGTCGGCGTCGGCGACGACCAGCCGCCAGCCCTCGTCGGCGACGACCGCCTGCCGTATCACCTTGGGGATCTGCAGCGCCCCGCCGCCGTTGGTGGTCCAGCGGCCGCTGACGGTGCCGCCCGGCTGGTACTCGGGGCGGAACCTGCCGTCCCGCACCCAGTCCTGGAGCCAGCTCCAGCCGTGCGCCGTCCAGATCCGGTACAGCTTCTTGTACTCGATCAGCGGCTCCACGGCCGGATGGTCCAGTTCCTGCAGTTCCCAGCGGCGAGTCGACTTCACCTTGATCCCGGCCTGTGCGAACGCCCTGACCACATCGGCGGGAAGGTCCGGGCGGACCCGACGGCCGAACGCCGTGGACACCGCTTCGGCCAGCTCGGCCAGCCGGCGGGGTTCGCCGCCGCCGGCGTACCGCTCGCCCAGCAGGTCGTGCAGGAGTTCCCGGTGCACGTCGGCCCGCCAGGGCAGACCGGCCCGGTTCATCTCGGCGGCGACCAGCATGCCGGCCGACTCGGCGGCCGTCAGCAGACGCATGCGGCCGGGGTGGGTGGTGGCGTCGTGGCGGCGGAGCTGCTCCGCGTACACCTGGAGGAGCGCCTCGAAAGGGATGTCCGTGCCGGACTGCGGCTCGAAGAGGGAGGACTGCGAGCCGGGCTCCGCGGCGCGGGAGGGGGGATCGGGGGGTACGGGGGCGTTACGGAGGCGGGCGTGGGCGGCCGCGGCGGAGCGGGGTTCGCCGAGCCGGCCCTCGTGCGCGAGGAGGAGGGACTCGGCTGCCTCGATGTCGTAGCAGCGGTCGATCCGTACGCCCGCGGCGAGCAGGCGGGGGTAGATCTCGGCGGTCGACCGCCAGACCCAGCGGATGACGTCCGGGCGGGAACGGACCGCCTCCACGAGGTCGGGTTCGGTCAGGACCGGGGCGGCGGGAAGGCCGTCGGCAGTCAGGGGGGTGAGGCGGGCGCCGCCGGTCTCCGTGGTGGCCAGAGCCCAGCGTGCGGTCATGTCTGTGAGTCTGGCAGGTGGGACTGACAGCGGGGCGGGGCACCGCGCGACCGGTGCCGTGCAGGGCGGCGACGACCGCCGTCCTGTCCGCGCCGGGAGCGAGGCGTGCGTCGATGCGGTCCACCTGAGCCGTCGGTGCGTTCGCCGCCGTCACGTACGCGCCGTTGTTCCCCCGTACCGATCGCCGGCACCGCCGCGATCCGCAGCGACACCGGGCGGCCGTCGCCGAGCCATACCCGTACCGTCGCGCCCACCGTGTGCTGCTCCCACTCCTCGTTCACGACGATCGAACGGTCGTCGAGGTCACGCACGTCGCCCGCCACCACCGGCAGCCGCTCGACGGCCGCGAGCGTCTTCGCGTCGTCGACGGCCCGCGCCTCCGACTCGATGAGCGCGGTGCCCTCCTCCCGTACGAAGACCGCGGTCGACGCCGACGCGTCCGTCGCGGGCCACCGGGCCGAGCGCTGTCAGGTCGCGCAGAAGTTTGCTATCCACAGGGTGTGGATGAGCGAGTCTCCTGGTGACATGAGCGGTGGACGGTCCGCGCCGCACCCGCACGGTCAGCGTGTCGATGCTCTTCACCACCACGGGCGACGCGGCGAAGCGCTGCGGCTCACGGTCCGGGGCGTCGAAGGTCGAGGCGAGTCCCAGCCCCATGGTCGCGATCAGCCCCACGCCCAGTGCGAGCGCGACGAAGGTGCCGATGAGAGTGGTCCAGCGGGTCCGCAGCGCGGCCAGGGCGACGGTCAGCACGATGCCGCCTCCGCGCGATCCCTGACCACGGCGTCCGTACGGGCCGCGCTCACGCGCGCTGCGGTCATCCAGGCCGCGATCCGTTCCACGGAGAGTCCGGTCAGGTCGTCCGCGATGTGCCCGTCGACCAGGAAGACCACCCGGTCCGCGTACGCCGCGGCCACCGGATCATGCGTGACCATCACGATCGTCTGTCCCTCCCGGTCCACCAGTTCCCGCAGCATCACCAGCACCTCCTGGCTCGTCGCGGTGTCCAGTGCGCCGGTCGGTTCGTCCCCGAAGAGCACCGCGGGCCGGGTGATCAGGGCCCGCGCCAGTGCCACCCGTTGCTGCTGGCCGCCGGAGAGCTCGGTGGGCCGGTGGTCCGCCCGGTCGGCGAGTCCGACCCGGGCGAGCGAGGCGCGCACCTCGGTACGGGACGGGCGGCGGCCCGCGAGCCGCAGTGGCAGCGCCACGTTCTGGGCGGCGGTCAGCGAGGGGACCAGGTTGAACGACTGGAAGACGAAACCGATCCGGTCCCGGCGCAGCAGTGTCAGCCGACGCTCGCTGAGCCCGGTCAGCGCCGTCCCGCCGACCTCGACCGTGCCGGACGTCGGCTGGTCGAGCCCGGCTGCGCAGTGCAGGAGCGTCGACTTGCCGGAGCCGGAGGGGCCCATGACGGCGGTGAAGGTGCCGGGGCGGACGGTGAGGTCGACGCCGCCGAGGGCGTCGAGGTTCCCGTACGAGCGTCGTACGGAGCGGAGCCGTACCGCGTCGGCGGCAGCAGTGGAGGTCATGTCTACGAGCGAACCGCGTGCGGAAGCTCCGGACACGACCACCAGAACCCGTCTCCGGGGTAGGGCCAGGCCTACCCTGCCGCGCCGCCCTGCCTACCCTGACCTCATGGAACCGGTGATCGACCAGGCATTCGCGGCAGCCCTCTACTCGGACGGCGACGCCGGTCTCGACACCGGCGCCTCCCTCCTCGCCGCCGAGCCGGCCGCCGACGCGGAACTGGTCCGGCGCGGAGAGGAATTCGTCCGCCGCGCCTGGGAGCGTGGCTGGCAGCCCGCCGATGTCGTACGGATCGTCCGCCGTGAACTCGACGAGACCGGGGCCGGGCTCGCCGCAGGGCTGATCACTGCGGAGACCGGCCGGTACGAGCAGCTGCCGCCCCGCTGGCGGTCCCAGCTGGCCGAGCTGCCCGCGCCGCCGCCGCGGAACCGGCCCGACCGGTTCTCGTACGCCTCCGCCCTCCTCGGTCTCTACCGGCTGCTCCTCCGGCTTCCCTCGATCGAGCCGGTCGGCCCGCCGCCCGGCGCCCCCGGCCGCCGGCTCGATCTGCCGCCCGTGCACGACGAACCCCGCATGCTGACCCGGATCCGCGCGCTGCTCGCGAAGGCGGAGGCGACCGGGTTCCCCGAGGAGGCGGAGGCCCTCACCACCAAGGCGCAGGAGCTGATGGCCCGGCACTCCATCGACGAGGCCCTCCTCGCCGCCCGTACGCACAGCAAGGCGGCGCCGGGCGCCTGCCGGATCGGGGTCGATGCCCCGTACGAGACGGCGAAGGCGATCCTGCTCGACGCCGTCGCCTCCGCGAACCGCTGCCGTGCCGTGTGGAACAGCGAGCTCGGCTTCTCGACGGTCGTCGGCTTCGAGCCGGACCTGGAGGCCGTGGAATTGCTGTACACCTCCCTGCTGGTCCAGGGCACGGCGGCGATGGCGAAGGCCGAGGCGGGCCAGCGGGCCGGAGGGCGCAAGCGGACCAAGACGTTCCGTCAGTCCTTCCTGATGGCGTACGTCCAGCGGCTGGGCGCGCGCCTGGCGTCCGACACCGCCCGGGTGACCGCGGCCTCGGCCTCGGAGGGGGTCGCCGCCGACGACGATCTGCTGCCGGTCCTGGCGGCGCGGGACGTGGCGGTCACGAACGCCGCGGACCGGATGTTCCCTCGGACGACCAGCACCCGGGTGCGCGGAGTGACGGACGGCGACGGCTGGGCGCACGGCACGGCCGCCGCCGACCGGGCCCGGATGGGCGAGCGGCGGCCGGGCATCGACGGTTCCCGGTAGCGGGGCGTACGCGAGCAGGCGGCGCCCCTCTCGCGGCCGAATCATGGGAAAGTCGGCCCAAGCGGCATTCCGACTAGGCTCGGTCCATGGGCTGGCTCCGGGCGCTGAGAGAGACCGCCCGCTCGGGGCTGACGATCGAGCGGCGGCGCCTCGAACCGCTGATCGCGATGCGTGGCGCGGCCGGACTCGCCCTGGTCATCGGGGTCGGCCTCGCCTTCTTCGGGCCGGTGGTCGCCGCCAGTTCCGCATTCGGTGCGTTCCAGGCGGCCATCGCCACCTTCCAGCGCAGCTGGCGCCCGCGGCCCGTCCTGGCCCTGGTCTCCGGTGCGAGTCTCGCGGTATCGACGTTCCTCGGCTATCTCACCGGCGCCCATCTCCCGCTGTTCATGGTCCTGCTGGTCCTCTGGACGTTCCTGGCCGGGCTGGCCTGGGCGGCCGGGCCGACGGGCGGCATCATCGCCGCATCCAATGTCGGCATCATGCTGGTCACGATCACCCTCCCCACCTCCGTCGCCCAGGCCTCCCTGCACGCTGTGATGATCGCGTTCGGCGGAGTCGTCCAGGCGGTGCTGATCGTCCTGTTTCCGGTACGCAGATGGGGCGCCCAGCGCGACGCCCTCGCCGACGCACTGGCGGCGGAGGCCGACTACGCCCGCAGGCTGCGCCACGACCCGGTCGCCGCGTTCGACCCGGTCCCGCTGATGACCGCCCGCAGTGCCGCCGCCGTCACGCCGCGCCAGGCCCGCCGCCGCCCCGCCGAACTGCATGGCTTCCGCGGCGTCGCCGAACGGATCAGGCCCGTGCTCGCCTCGCTCGCGGACCCGGCGGTGGGCGCCCCCGCCGAAGGTCCGGAACGCGACCGGGTCCACGAACTCCTTGCCGCCGCGGCCTCCGTACTGGACGCCGCGGCCGGCGCCATCCGGCACGGCACCCCGGTGCGTCTCCCCGCCCCCGCGGTCGCCGCCCTGAAGACCCCCGACACCGGGGCGATCCTCACCGGAGCCGCGCGCCGTGCCGCGCGCCGCCTCAGCGCGCTGCTCGCCGATGTCATCGAGACCGCCGAGGGCGACGGGACGAAGGAGGACCGGGTGGAGGCCGATCACGCGGCCGACACGATCGCGCCGCACCGCCGCCGCCCCACCCTGCTGCGGCTGGTCCCCGTCGTCCTGCGGGCGATGCGCGCCGAACTGCGCCCCGGTTCGCCGATCCTGCGGCACGCCGTCCGGGTCACAGCCGTCGTCGCCGTCGGCTATCTCGTCGGCGCCGCCCTGCCGTTCGGTCACGGCTACTGGGCGCCGATGGCCGCCATCATGGTGATGCGGCCCGAGTTCGCCCAGACGTACGCCCGAGCCGCGGGCCGGTTCGGCGGCACGATCGTCGGGGTCTTCGTCGCCACCGTCATCGTCCGGGCCGTCCACCCCGGCGCCGGCCCCGCCGCCTCGCTCGCCGTCGGCTGCGCCCTGCTGATGTACCTGCTGATGCGCACCGGGTACGTGGTCGGCCAGGCGTGCGTCTCCGCGTACGTCGTCTTCCTGCTCGGCATGGCGGGCGACGTCTGGTCGCAGACTGTGGCCGAACGGGTCGTCCTCACCCTGGTGGGCGGGCTCCTCGCGATGATCTCGTACGCCGTCTACCCGGCCTGGGAGACCCCTCGGCTGCGCAACCGGCTCGGCGACTGGCTGGCGGCCGGCGGGCGGTACGCAGCAGCCGTCGTCGACCAGTACGCGGATCCGGGGGAGCGCGGCCCCGAGGACGTCCGCGCCGCGCTCCTTGCCTCCCGCGAAGCCCGCGTGGCCTGGCAGGAGGCGGTCGCGAGGGCCCAGCACGAACCCGTGCGCCACCGCGGCCTCTCCCGCACGGCCGCCGAGGACGCCCAGCACGCCCTCGCCCAGCTGGGGCGGGCCGGGATGCTGATGGAGGCGCACCTGCCGGAGGGCGATGCCGCTCCGGTCCCCGCCGCCGCGCAACTCGCCGCCGCGCTGCGCCGGGCCACCGAGCGGGGCGCGAAGGAGGTGCGGGAGCGCCGCGTACCGCGCTGGGACGCGGTCCGTGAGGCGCTGGAGCGGTGGGACGAGGAGGACCGGCAGTGCGGGCGGACATCTGACCCGGTCGTACGCAGCGGGGCCGATCTGCTGCTGGAGTCCCTGGAGGAGTTCTCCCAGGCACTGGACGGTGGCGCGGGCACCCGGCCCCGAACGAGCGGTGCCGGACGGAGCTGAACGGTCCGGCAGCGCTCCCGCGTCACGGGGTGGGCAGGCCCGGCAGTCCCGTCGGCAGCGCACCCGGCTCCGTCTTGGCCAGCGTGTCCTTGCCACCGGCGTCCCACTGAACGACGATCGTCTTGCCGTCGTTGGACGCGATGGCTCCCATGGTGCGGGCGGTGTCGCCGTCGGTGCACTTCAGCGCCAGCATCACCTTGCCCATGTCCTTCACCTCGCCCGAGCAGACGTGGGCGTCGGCGACGAGCGCGGCCTTGCCGGCGGTGACCGACAGGGCGACGGCCTTGCCGTCGGTCACCCCGGCCCATGTCCCGTCGAGCGCCGCGGCGTCTTTCGCGGAACCGCTGTCGCTGCCGTCGGCGGGTGCCGAGGCGGGCGCGTCGGCTGCGCCCTTGTCCGAGTCGCTCTTCCCGCTGTCACTGCCGCAGCCCGTCAGCGCGACCGCGGCGGCCAGACCCGCGACGGCGACGGCGCCGGTGCGTACGAGTAGGTGCACCTGAAATTCCCCCTTGTTGACGAAAGACCGCCCAAAGTTACCAGGGCGTTCCGATCGATTTACTGGGCAACTCCTGCTGCCGGGAGCCAAATAGACGCTCTGTTCGTCTGTCTCTCCGTGAGAGCGGGCGGGCGGGCGAAGGTAAAGCTGTAATCAAGAGAACACCCCGCGTGCACGTGCATCTGCTCATGCATCGGCATATGAACACAGCTATGATCCGAACCAGTTGACACTTGCACCTTGCAAATCGGGGAGCGTCCTGTGCACCACGTGTACAACGGCATGGCCGCCACAGAGCTTCGCGGAGTCGTCTGGCAGAAGAGCAGGCACAGCAACTCCCAGGGATCCTGCGTGGAGTTCGCCAAGTTGCCCGACGGGGATGTGGCGATGCGGAATTCACGCCACCCCGATGGGCCCGCCCTGGTCTATACGCCGGCCGAGATAGAGGCGCTGCTGCTCGGCGTGAAGGACGGGGAGTTCGATCACCTGATAGCGGGCGGCTGACCGCCGTACGGGCGGAAGGGGCAGGCCGTGCGCGGGGAACGCCGCGCCGGGCCGCGTGCGTCAGACGGTGTCGGAGAGCCGGAACAGCGCCCAGACCACCTTGCCGCGCAGCGCCTGCGAGCCCGCGGCCGGATTCTCCGGACCCAGTGCGGGGGACGGGTGCCAGCCCCAGCCGTCGCTGAACGACTCGACCAGGAACAGACCACGGCCCGACTCCGCCGAGTCCGCCGCCTCGGAAGCCACCGGACTCGCCTGACTGGGGTCGCGCACCGCGCACACCAGACGTGAGGACCAGCGCATCAAGTGCAGCTTTACCGGGGCCTCCTGAGGGTCCCTCGGGGCGTCATCGGGCAGCGCGTGCCGCAGCGCGTTGGTGACGAGTTCGGAGACGACCAGGGCGACGTCGTCGAAACGGTTGCTCAGCTCCCACCGGGCCAGCGTCGCCTTGGTGAACTGGCGGGCCCCACCGACGGCTTCGTACCGGGCCGGCAGGGTGCAGGTGGCTGATCCGGAGGCGGCTGAGGGATCGGCGGGGGGAAGCCCCTGCCTTAACGGCCCGAGCATCGTCGATCCATTCGTCCCCATGCGAGGCACTCCCGGGATTCGCGGCTGTAGCGGTACTGCGGTGGTACAGCGGACAACACGAACGAGCACGCAGGTGCGCGGGGCCCATGGTTCCGAATGCGCTGAGCAGATGCAAGGGCAGATGCACGTGCACGCGCCGGACCTGTCCGACCCCGTGCCGGTTCTTGCTCATTTCTCCCTACAGGCAGTTTCACGGCTTTCCGGAAGTCTTCTCATTTCCGTAATCGAACGAGTACGGGCTGAAGCGTTTTGATGGCAGAATCCGGCTCTTGGGGTTCAGAGGATGCCCCGATGCCCAGGAAGCGATGGGGAGGGTTGGACCAGTGGCGGCAGGCGAGTCGAGTGGATCTGTGGTGCGGCGCATCCTGCTGGGCTCTCAGCTCAGGCGGCTGCGCGACTCGCGCGGCATCACCCGCGAGGCGGCCGGCTACTCCATCCGTGCTTCCGAATCGAAGATCAGCCGCATGGAGTTGGGACGGGTGAGCTTCAAGGCCAGGGACGTCGAGGACCTGCTCACGCTCTACGGGGTCACGGACGAGGCGGAGCGCGACTCGCTCCTCGGTCTGGCTCGCGAGGCCAACGTGGCAGGCTGGTGGCACAGTTACGGAGACGTGCTGCCCGGCTGGTTCCAGACGTACATCGGTCTGGAGGGGGCTGCCTCGCTCATCCGGATCTACGAAGTCCAGTTCATCCACGGTCTGTTGCAGACCGAGGCCTATGCGCACGCCGTCGTCTCCCGCGGCATGTCCGGTGCCCCCGCCGCCGAGATCGACCGCCGGGTCGCGCTCCGGCTCGAGCGGCAGAAGGTCCTCGTCTCCGAACGCGCTCCGAGCTTCCACGCCGTGCTGGACGAAGCGGCATTGCGCCGCCCGTACGGCGAGCGCGAGGTGATGCGCGCGCAATTGCGCCATCTGATCGAAATGTCGGAGCACCCGAACATCACGCTTCAAGTGATGCCCTTCAGTTTTGGCGGGCATGCCGGAGAGAGCGGTTCCTTCACGATGCTGCGATTCCCGGAATCCGACCTGTCGGACATTGTCTATTTGGAGCAGCTGACAAGTGCGCTCTATCTGGACAAGGCCGAGGAAGTCGCCCAGTACGAAAGGGCGATGGCGCGGCTCCACCACGACAGTCCGGGGCCCGAAGAGAGCCGCGATCTGCTCCGCGGGCTTCTCCAACTGTCCTGATTCATCAGTACGATGACGTATCAACAGGAGTCTGCACCTGCAGTAAGGGATCGCATGTCCTTCTTCAACGAGCTGGCCAACCAGTACATCGACGGTGAGTGGCGGACCGGCACGGGCTCGTGGGACATCATCGATTTCAATCCGTACAACGGGGAAAAGCTTGCCGCCATCACCGTCGCCACCGCGCAGGAGGTCGACGAGGCCTACCGTGCCGCCGAGCGCGCCCAGCGGGTCTGGGCCACCACCAACCCGTACGAACGCCGCCTCGTCCTCGAACGCGCCCTGCGTATCACCGAGGAGCGCACCGAGGACATTGTCGGGGCGATCAGCGACGAACTGGGCGGCACCCGGCTCAAGGCGGAGTTCGAGATCCGCTGCGCCAAGGACTTCCTGCGCGAGGCGATCCAGCAGGCGGTGCGCCCCGAGGGACGGATCCTGCCGTCCCCGCTGGACGGCAAGGAGAACCGCGTCTACCGGCTGCCCGTCGGCGTCATAGGCGTGATCAGCCCGTTCAACTTCCCTTTCCTGGTGACGATGAAGTCGGTCGCACCGGCCCTGGCGCTCGGCAACGCGGTCGTCATCAAGCCCAACCAGAACGCTCCCGTCGTCGGCGGCGGACTGATCGCCAAGCTCTTCGAGGACGCCGGGCTGCCCGCCGGGCTGCTCAACGTCCTGGTCACCGACATCGCCGAGATCGGCGACGCGCTGATAGCGCACCCCGTGCCCAAGGTGATCTCCTTCGCCGGCTCGGACCGGGTCGGCCGCCATGTGGGTGCGATCGCGGGCGGACTTCTCAAGCGGGCCATCCTCGAGCTCAGCGGCAACAGCGCCCTGGTGGTGCTGGACGACGCGGACATCGACTACGCGGTCGACGCGGCCGTCTTCAGTCGCTTCGTCTACCAGGGGCAGGTCTGCATGGCCGCCAACCGCATCCTGGTGGACCGCTCCCTCGCACCCGAGTTCACCGAGAAGTTCATCGCCAAGGTGGCGGCGCTCAGGACCGGCGACCCGCGCGACCCCGAAACCCAGATCGGCCCGGTCATCAACACCTTCCAGGCCGACGCGCTGACCGCGCTGGTCGACCAGGCGATCGCCGAAGGCGCCACGGCGCTCGTACGGGGTGGCACCCGCGGCAATCTCGTCGAGCCGACCGTCCTCACGGGGCTCCCGGACGACTCGCCGCTGCTCGCCCAGGAGATCTTCGGTCCGGTGGCGCTGCTGATGACGTTCGACGGCGAGGAGGAGGCCGTACGGATCGCCAATGACACTCCGTACGGGCTGAGCGGCGCCGTGCACACCGGGAACGCCGAGCGCGGGGTGCGGTTCGCGCAGCGCATCGTGACCGGAATGTTCCACGTCAACGACTCCACGATTGCGGATGACCCGTTGGTGGCGTTCGGCGGCGAGAAGTTCTCCGGGACCGGGCGGCTGAACGGCGACGCCACCGTGGAGGCGTTCACCACCCAGAAGTGGATCTCGATCCAGCACGGCCGGACCGCATTCTCGCTCTGATGCCCGCCCGTTGAGGACGGATGCTGTCCGCAAGGGTCCGTAGCTTGGTCGGTGTCAGGAAGACGCCGAGCTCAGGCTCGAACGGTCCCGAAGGGCGGACATCGTGGTCACTCACGTTCCCGCAGAGGTCCACGGCGACGAGCGCGGCGCGCTCCTCTCCTTCGTCGAGGCCCAGCGCGGCGCGATCCGGCGCTCGCTGCTCGGACTCACCGAGGAGCAGGCGGCGAGCCGGCCCAGCGCCGGCGAACTCTCCCTCTCCGGGCTGCTCAAGCATGTCGCGGAGACCGAGCTGAACTGGCTGCGCATGGCCCAGCAGCGCCCCAACGAGAAGGCCCGCACCGAGGAGACCTGGGCGGACAGCTTCCGGCTTGTCGGGGACGAGACCGTCCCGCAGATGCTGGAGTTCTGGGCGAAGGTCGCGGCGGAGACCGAGGAGTTCATCCACTCGGTGGAGAGCATGAACGACACGTTCCCGCTGCCCGAGGCGCCCTGGTTCCCGAAGGGCGAGCGCTGCTCGATGCGCTGGCTGCTGGTCCATCTCGTCGAGGAGATCGCCCGGCACGCCGGGCACGCGGACATCATCCGGGAGTCCCTGGACGGCCGGACCGCGTTCGAACTGGTCGCCGAGGAGGCGGGCTACCCTAGTCAAAGTTGAGTAGGAAGGGTAGGTGGGATGTCCGCGATCCGGCTGCTGGTCCTCGGTGCCGTGCGTCAGCACGGCCGGGCGCACGGCTATCAGGTCCGCAACGACCTGGAGTACTGGGGCGCCCACGAGTGGTCCAACGCCAAGCCGGGCTCGGTCTACCACGCTCTGAAGCAGATGGCGAAGCAAGGGCTGTTGATCGCCCATGAGGTCGCCCCGAGCACCGCGGGCGGTCCGCCCCGTATCGAGTACGAGATCACCGAGAAGGGCACCGAGGAGTACCTCGCCCTGCTGCGTGCGGCGCTGACCTCGTACGACCAGAAGATGGACGTGTTGTCGGCAGGCATCGGCTTCATCGTCGACCTGGAACGGTCCGAAGCGGTCGCGCTGCTCAAGGAACGCGTGGCGGGGCTGGCGGCCTGGCGGGCGTCGGTCACCGAGTACTACACGCCGGAGGACGGGCCCGGGTCGCTCGGTCACATCGGCGAGATCATGAACATGTGGGTCCACTCGGCGGACGCGGGGGCCGAGTGGACGCGGGGGCTGATCGAGCGGATCGGGGGCGGCGCGTACACCTTCGCGGGGGAGGGCGATCCGTTCGTCGGGGTACTCGCCGAGGGTGAGGAGAACCCGTACGCGACCGGTGTCCCGGATCCCGGGGATCTCGACTAATCAAGTTTGACGAATGGAGCCACTCCGACTATCTTTCGCCGCCTAGTCAAGTTTGACTAGAGGCCTTGTGGTGGCGACGAGAGGGTGTGGCGAGGGTGTCGGACGCGATCGTTCTCGACGATGTGCACAAGAGGTACGGGGGCAAGCGCGCCTTGGACGGCCTCGATCTCACGGCCGGTCGCGGCACGGTGCACGCCGTGCTCGGCCCCAACGGCGCGGGCAAGACCACGGCCGTACGCATCCTGTCCACGCTGCTCCGCCCCGACAGGGGCCGGGCCGAGGTGGTGGGGTTCGACGTACGGAGCGAAGCCGGCGAGGTCCGGCGGCGGATCGGGCTGCTCGGGCAGCACGCCGCCCTCGATGAGGAGCTCGACGGACGGCAGAACCTGGAGATGTTCGGCCGGCTGTACCACCTGGGCACACGCCGGGCGGGCGTACGGGCCGACGGACTGCTGGCCCGCTTCGGGCTCGCGGACACCGGCCGCAAGCCGGTCAAGGAGTACAGCGGCGGTATGCGCCGGCGGCTCGATCTGGCCGCCTCCCTCATCACCGATCCCGAGGTGCTCTTCCTGGACGAGCCGACGACCGGACTCGACCCGCGCGGGCGCGCCGAGGTGTGGTCGTCGGTGCGCTCCCTGGTCGGAGGGGGCACGACCGTCCTGTTGACCACGCAGTATCTGGAGGAGGCCGACCAGCTCGCGGACCGGATCTCGCTGATTGACGGCGGCCGGGTGGTCGCGGACGGCACCGCCGACGCATTGAAGGAGCAGATCGGCGGGGACCGTATCGACGTCGTCGTCCGTGACGCATCCCAACTGGGCGCCGCGGCAGAGCTCCTGACGGGCGGCACGGTCCTCGACGCCGACCGGCGGCTGATCGGGGCGCCCGTCGTGGACCGGATGGCGACGCTCACCCGGACGCTGCGGGCGCTGCAGGAGGCAGGGATCGAGGCGGAGGACATCGCGGTGCGCCGCCCCACCCTGGACGAGGTCTTCCTGGCGCTCACGGGCGCAGACACGGAGGTTGCCGCATGAGTGCCATCGGTACGCGCACCAGCACGAGCGCGGTCGGCTGGGTGCTGGCCGATTCCTGGACGATGACCCGGCGCGAACTCGCCCACTGGGCGCGGCAACCGGTGCAGATCGTCGTCGGCCTGGTCTTTCCCGTCATGCTGCTGCTGATGTTCGCGTATCTGGTCGGCGGCGGCCGAGGCGTCGACGGCGACCACGCCGAATTCCTGGTGCCCGGCATGCTCGCGCTGACCATGGCGTTCGGCCTGGAAGCGACCATGCTCGCGGTCACCCAGGACCTCACGAAGGGCGTCATCGACCGGTTCCGCGCCATGCCGATGGTTTCCGGTTCGGTGCTGGTCGGCCGGAGCGTCGCGGACATGCTCCAGTCGGTGGCGGCGCTCGCGGTGATGATCGGCGTCGGGTACGCGGTCGGCTGGCGCTGGCACAACGGGGTCACCGCGGCGCTGGGCGCGGTCGGGCTGCTCCTGCTGCTGCGGTTCGCGATGCTGTGGGCCGGCATCCAGCTGGCGATGGTGGCGGGGAAGCCGGAGATGGTGCAGGCGGTGCAGATCCTGGTCTGGCCGGTCGGCTTCCTCTCCAACGTCTTCGCGACGCCGGAGTCGATGCCGGGCTGGCTGGGCGCGGTCGTCGAGTGGAACCCGATGTCAGCGACGGCCACGGCGGTCCGCGGGCTGTTCGGCAACCCCGGCGGTTCCGAGGGCTCCTGGGCGGCCGCCCATGCCGAACTTCTCGCGGTGGTCTGGCCGCTGGTGCTCATCGCGGTGTTCTTGCCGCTGGCGGTGCGGAGGTTCGCCCGGCTCGGCCGGTAGACCCCCCATGTGCCGGCCGGTCTCAGTGATGGAACGCCGTCGGGACCTCCCGGTCGTGGCTCAACGGATGCCGCTGGGAGCGCAGGTCGGGCAGGAGCAGGCGCAGGTCCTCCATGAGCAGTTCCGCGAGGTCCGAGGAGAAACCGTTGCGGCACACCACCCGGAGCACCGACAGGTCCTGCCGGTTGGCGGGGAAGGTGTACGCGGGCACCAGCCAGCCGTGCTCGCGCAGCCGCCGTGACACGTCGAAGACGTCGTACGCCCGCACATCGGGCGCGGTGGTCAGCGCGAAGACGGGCAACTCGTCGCCCCGGGTGAGGAGGTGGAAGTCGCCCAGCTTCTCGATCTGGGCGGCGAGTGTGCTCGCCACATCGCGAGACGCCTGCTGAACGGCCCGGTAGCCCTCCCGCCCCAGCCGCAGGAACGTGTAGTACTGAGCCACCACCTGGGCGCCGGGCCGGGAGAAGTTCAGCGCGAAGGTCGGCATGTCGCCGCCCAGGTAGTTGACCCGGAAGACGAGTTCCTCGGGGAGGTCGGCGGGCGAGCGCCAGAGCGCCCAGCCGACGCCCGGGTAGACCAGGCCGTACTTGTGCCCGGAGGTGTTGATGGATGACACCCGGGGAAGCCGGAAGTCCCATACCAGGTCCTCGTCCAGGAACGGTGCCACCATCGCCCCGGACGCACCGTCGACATGGACGGGGATGTCGAGCCCGGTGCGCTCCTGCAGCGCGTCCAGGGCGGCGCAGAGTTCGGCGATGGGCTCGTACGAACCGTCGAAGGTGGAGCCCAGGATTCCGACGACACCGATGGTGTTCTCGTCGCAGAGCTCGGCGGCGGCCTGTGGGTCGAGATGGAAGCGGCTGCCCTCCATCGGGACCTGCCGGGCCTCGACCTCCCAGAAGTTGCAGAACTTGTCCCAGCAGACCTGCACATTGATGCCCATGACCAGATTGGGCCGGGCGGTCGCCGGGTAGCGGTCGGCGTTCCTGGCCGCCCAGCGTCGTTTGAGCGCCAGGCCGGCGAGCATGCAGGCCTCGCTGGAGCCGGTGGTCGAACAGCCCACGGCCGCCGACGGGTCGGGGGCGTTCCACAGGTTGGCGAGCATCGCCACACAGCGCCGTTCCAGCTCGGCGGTGCGCGGGTACTCGTCCTTGTCGATCATGTTCTTGTCCCGGCACTCGCCCATCAGTGAGCCGGCCTCGGGCTCCATCCAGGTGGTGACGAAAGTGGCGAGATTGAGCCGGGAGTTGCCGTCGAGCATCAGCTCGTCATGGACGAGTCCGTATGCGGTGGAGGGCGGCAGCGGGCCGTCGGGCAGCTGATGCCTGGGCGGCGCGGACGTCATGCCCGCGGTCGGGTCCGCCTCCCCGAAAAAGGGGTTGAGGGCGAGCCTGCGGTGCTTCTCGGCCGGCCCTCTGCGGTGGTTCGAACCCTGGTGGAGAGGCATCGGCGGACAGCCCTTCTCAGCTGGTGGTGGCTCTGACGGTGGCCCAGTGCCCCTTCCGGCAAGCTGTGCCCTGTCGCGCGGGGCAAACGTCGCCGGTCACGGCTCTGGTCGGTGCTCGGGGTCAGCTCGCGGCCGCGAGGCCGTCCTTGATGGCACGGGTGAACTTCACGACGCGATCGGCCTGCACCCGGGCGGCGGTCAGCGTCTGCTCACCGACCGGGATGCCGCCCTGCCCCGCCACGTGCGAGGTGCCGTACGGATTTCCATCGACGAACTTCGACGGGTCCGTGTATCCGGGGGCGACGAGGATGCCGCCGAAGTGGTGGATCGTGTGGTACAGGGCGAGCAGCGTGGACTCCTGCCCGCCGTGCGTGGTGCTGGTGGAGGTGAAGCCGCTGTACACCTTGTCCGCGAGATGGCCCGCCTGCCAGAGGCCGCCCAGGGTGTCCAGGAACTGCTTGAGCTGGGAGGTGACGTTGCCGAACCTGGTCGGCGTACCGAAGATCACGGCGTCCGCCCAGACCATGTCGTCCGGCGCGGCCACGCGGATGTCCGCGGTCGCCTTCGCGTTGGCCGCCCAGGCGGGGTTGGAGTCGATGGCGGCCTGCGGGGCGAGCTCGGCGGCCCTGCGCAGCCGGACCTCGGCACCCGCCTTCTCGGCGTCCTCCGCGATCGCGTTGGCCATGGTGGCCACGGTGCCGGTGGAGGAGTAGTAGATGACGGCGACGTTGACGGACGTGGGCATTGCACAAACCTCCGTGGGGCAGGGCGACGCATGGCCATACGAATGCGACGATACGGACAACTGCCGTGACCGGCGCGTCGGACGGGACCGGGAGGGGACCCGGCTCACCGCAGCGGTGTGCCGTCCGCGCGCAGCTGCATCTGCGGCCGTCCGGTCACCAACAGCCAGGCCGGCAGGGAGGCGACGCAGAGCAGCGGCAGCACTCCCGAGTCACTGACCAGCACCGCCGCCGTGAACAGGCTCAGCCAGCCCTGCCGGGTGACGGCCAGCAGGACCCCCAGCACCGCGCTCGGCACCGCGAGGGCCAACGGCACCGTGTCGACCAGCGCATGGGCGCACATGCCGAGCGCGACGCCCACGAAGACAGACGGGAAGATCCGCCCGCCCCGGAAGCCACAGGTCGTGGCGATCACCAGGGCGGCCGTCTTCACCACGGCCATGGCGGCGAACTGCCCGGGCGACCAGCCGCTCGGATCGGCGCTGAGCTCCTTCACCTCGTCCAGCCCCTTGAAGAGGGTGAGATGCCCGCCGAGCGCGCCGAGCAGCCCGAGCAGCAGACCACCGGCGGTCAGCATCAGGACCGGATGCCGCAGCGCTTGGAACGCCCGGTGCGCGGGCGGAACCGCGTACACCGCCGCCAGACCGAGCAGCGCCCCCGCCGAGGCGATCACCGTCGACGAGAGCAGATCGCCCCAGTGCGCTCCCGGGTACGGCGGCAGCGACAGGTCGAAACTGGGATGGGCGAGCAGTGTCATGGTGAGCGCCCCCGCGGCGCCCGCCGCGAGCGGGGCGAAGAGCCGGTCCCAGAGCGCGCCCGGTCCGCCGCCGCCCGTGGTGAACGACTCGGCGACGATCAGGGCCGCGGCGACCGGGGTGCCGAAGAGAGCGCCGATCGTCCCGGCCGAGGCGAGCACGATCCAGAGGTCGGCCGTATTGTCCGGGGCGGCCCGGCGGCCCAGCCAGAAGGCGAGCGCGATATTGGCGGCGGTGATCGGGCTCTCGGGCCCCAGGCTGACCCCGCCCGCCAGCGCCAGCACCGTCACGACCAGCAGTCCGGGGATGACGTTCGGAGGCAGGGGTGCATCGACCAGCCCGGTGGTGGCCGGATCGGGGCCTGCGTGGCCGTGCACCGTTTGGACGACCAGCCCGACGGCAAGGCCGGTCGCGGTGAGCATCACGATGATCCACGGTGCGGAGTAGCGGCCGATGGAGAGCGCGTCCGGAAGCATCTTCCAGAGCACGTCCTGGAGTCGCTCGGCGAGCAGGCTGACGGCGAGCAGGATCAGGGCCGAGACCATCCCGACGACCAGGGCGGGCACGATGAGGAACAGCAGCCGGCGCGCCGGGGTGGTCCGGGCGAGAGCGACGGAGTCGGAGGCCATCGGGTCACCATAACGACGCAAAAGCCGCATAACCCACCCATTGCGTCAGGGCGTGAGGGCAATTCGGGCTTGCACCTCACGTCACGTCAGGGCTCAGGCTCGGGTCCGTACCGACGCACCGACGCACCGACGTACAGAGCGAAAGCAGAAGGCGGAGAGCCGTGGACTTTTCCGTGGGACAGGTCGCCGGGTTCGCCGGAGTCACTGTGCGTACCCTGCACCACTACGACGGGATCGGACTGCTGTCGCCCAGCGGGCGCAGCCGCGCGGGTCACCGGCGTTACAGCGACGCCGACCTCGACCGGCTGCAGCAGATCCTGTTCTACCGGGAACTCGGCTTCCCGCTCGAAGAGATCGCGGTGCTGCTCGACGACCCGGCAGCGGATCCGCAGGACCACCTGCGCCGCCAGCACGCGTTGCTGTCCGGCCGGATCGCCGAACTCCAGAAGATGGCCGCCGCCGTCGAAACAGCCATGGAGGCACGGAAGATGGGTATCAATCTCACGCCCGAGGAGAAGTTCGAGGTCTTCGGGGCCAAGGACCCGGAGGAGCACGCGGAGGAGGCGGAGCGCCGTTGGGGCTCCACCGCCACGTACGCGGAGTCGCAGCGCCGGGTGGCCCGGTACACCAAGGACGACTGGAAGCGGATGCAGGCGGAGGTCGCCGAGTGGAGCGAGGCGTACACCGCGGTGATGGAGGCGGGCGAACCCGCCACCGGGGAGCGGGCGATGGAGCTCGCCGAGGCACACCGGCTCCACATCTCCACATGGTTTTACGAGTGCACCTACGACATCCATCGTGGGCTCGGCGAGATGTACGTCAGCGACCCGCAGTTCCGCGCCTACTACGAGTCGATCGGGCCCGGCCTGGCCGAACACCTGCGGGATGCGATCCATGCCAATGCGGAGCGCCGGGCGTAACTCCGGGCACGGGGGTCGAGAGCGACTCGGCCCCCGTCGGTGCCCGTCGGGACGGTCAGGCCTTCTCGACGACGGCTGCCGTGCCGTACGCGCAGACCTCCGTGCCCACGTCGGCCGCCTCCGTCACATCGAACCGCATCATCAGCACCGCGTTGGCACCGCGCGCCCTCGCCTGCTCGACAAGCCGCTCCATGGCCTGATTGCGGGTCTGGACGAGGGTCTTGGTCAGCCCCTTCAGCTCGCCGCCGATCATCGACTTCAGCCCTGCGCCGATCTGGCTGCCGAGGTGACGCGAGCGCACGGTCAGACCGAACACCTCACCGATCACCTGGGTCACCCGGTACCCGGGGACGTCGTTCGTGGTGACGACCAGGACATCGGACTGTGCCGTCTGCCCGCCGCCGAAATCCTCAATGCCCATTGTGTGGCACCTCCTGGGGGCAGCTTTTCATCCCGCGCGGTCCACTGGAACCCGGGGCCGCCTTCTGACGTTGATAGCTTTGGGCGGCCACTGCTGCCATCGACTGATCCTGGAGCCCGGACCCTTGAATACGCTTGCGCTCGGACCGAGCTGGCTGGACCCGGACTATCTCATCGGGCAGTTCGGACTGCTCGGTGTGCTGGTCGTCGTCTTCGCCGAGTCCGGGCTGTTGATCGGCTTCTTCCTGCCCGGCGACTCCCTGCTGTTCACCACGGGTCTGCTGGTGACGACGGACAAGCTGCACACCCCGCTGTGGCTGGTCTGCGTCCTGGTGGCGCTGGCGGCGGTCATCGGCGACCAGGTGGGCTATCTCTTCGGCCGCAAGGTCGGGCCTTCGCTCTTCAAGCGCCCCGACTCCCGCCTCTTCAAGCAGGAGAACGTCGAGAAGGCCCACGACTTCTTCGAGAAGTACGGGCCGAAGTCGCTGATCCTGGCCCGCTTCGTGCCTGTCGTGCGTACGTTCACGCCGATCATCGCCGGTGTGAGCCGGATGAACTACCGCTCGTTCATCACGTTCAACATCATCGGCGGTGTGCTCTGGGGCGTCGGGGTCACCCTGCTCGGTGCCGCGCTCGGGCAGATCGAGTTCGTCCGCAAGAACATCGAGGCGATGCTCATCCTGATCGTGCTGATCTCGGTGGTGCCGCTCGCTGTCGAGTTCCTGCGCGCCCGCAGCAAGTCGAAGAAGGAAGAGACCGCCGGGGGCGGCGAAGGCCGGGGCCCGATCGTCGGCGGTGGCGCCCCGTCCACGGGCCAGCGAGGCCGCCACGCCAAGCGCTGACCGCTGCTGAGGGCTGTCCCGTACCCGGGTCAGAAGCCGCGCGTCCGCTTGGCCGCGCGGCGGTTCGCCCCGCCGACCGCTCCGGGCACCCGCATGAACAGCCGGGAGATCTCGCCTCCCAGATTCACCCCGATCGCGATGGCCAGCGCCGTCGCCACCGCGGTCGACAGCGAGGCGAGCCCCCGGACCAGATCGTTCTGCGCGACACCGAGCAGACCGAAGTACGTCGCCGAACCCGGCAGCAGCGGACCGATCGCGGCCGTGATGAAGGGCAGCGAGGAGGTGTACCGGTACCGCGAGAGCAGCTGTCCGAACAGCCCCACCAGCCCGGCGGCCACCGCCGTGGCCGCCACCGGCGAGATACCCCCGGTCCGGGCCATCGCCCCGTAGATCACCCAGGCCACACCGCCGTTCAGGGACACCGCGAGCACCGTGGACCGCTCCTGCTGCAACAGGATCGCGAAGGCGAAACAGAGGGCCATCGACGCCAGGATCTGCACCACCGGCCGGTCGTGGACCACGAACCGCGTCTCCGGATTGAGCTGGGCCCCCAGCTGCACTCCCAGATACAGGACCAGCAGCACCCCGGCGACGATGCCGATGAAGAGGTACATGACTTCGAGGAGCCGGGCCGCCGCGGTGATGTAGAAGCCGGTCAGGCCGTCCTGGACGCCCGCCACCAAGGCCCGCCCCGGCAGCAGCGCGAACAGCCCACCGGTGATGACGGCGGACGGCTGGATGTCCGTCGAGTGGGTGAGGGTCAGCGCGACCCCCATGGCGGCCGGGGGCATCGCCGCCACCACGAACTGGTAGAACTCCGGCAGCCCGCGCCCGGCGCAGAGCCAGGCGAACCGGTCGCCGAGCATCGCGCCGATCGCCGCCACCACGAAGACCAGTGCGTTGCCGCCGACCAGCACCGATGCCGCACCCGCCAGCCCGCCGGCGGCCAGTGTCAGCACCCAGCCGGGGTACGGATGCCGGTTGCGGCGGATCTCGGCGAGCCGCCGGTACGCCTCCTCCAGGGAGACCTCGACGTCCTCGTGGGTAATGTCGTCGATGAGCCGGAAGACGGCGGCCAGCCGGGTGTAGTCGGTGCCGCGGCGGCGTACGGTACGGCTCGCCGTCACCGGGTCGTCGACCAGCGACGGCTGGTGCGAGATCGACAGCAGGGTGAAGGTGACCGTCGGCTCGCACCGGTCGAGACCGTACGAGCGGGTCACCGCGAACATCGCGGCCTCGACGTCCTCCGCGCCCTCACCACCCGCGAGCAGCAACTCCCCGATACGCAGCGTCAGGTCGAGCACACGCGGCACCGCGGGTCCCGTGTCGTCGGGCTTCTGCATCGGCTCGGGCGCCGGCCGCTCGGCAACCGGCATCCGCAGCATCGTGCGCATCCGGTCCTGCCAAGGAGCTTCCTTGGTCAGCCGGATCATCGGCATGCCGTGCGCGGGAGTGAAGGCGGGCGGCGACTGGCTGGCGCTGTACGTGCTCGGCGGGGCGAAGGCCGAACCGATCGTGTCCGAACCAGAACCCGGTCCGGAGCCGGAAGCGGAACCCGGTCCCGGGCCGGATCCGGACCCCTGCGGTTCGGTCGTCAGACCGGCCGGGAGGGCGAATTCCGAGGTGGGGTGGTCGTCCTCGGGCGGCGCTGCGGGGCGCCCCACCCCGGCCGGCGGGACAAAGGCGCTGCGCGCCTCGTCGGACTGGGGCTTCTGATCCTCGGGACCGCCCGGTTCCGCCACCACTGGACCTCGCTCCTTCTTGGCTGCGCGTCTTGGGTTGCGCTCCTGCCCCAGTATGGGCACGGTCATGGGCGCAGATGCGAAACGGGCGGCACACCGGTGAGGGGTGTACCGCCCGTTCCTGGCGCCGAACTCTTCACGGAACCGCAGCGGGAACCGTAACGGCCTGCCCCACGACAGGGAGTGGGCTCCCGACCGCGGGGGAGGCCGTAAGCGGAACCGGGATCACGCCTGTGCGGCAGTCACGGGCACCGCAGTGTTCAGTGCTTGCCGCCCTGCGCCTCGAGGCGCTTGTAGGAGGCCTCGATCTCGGCCTCGGCCTCGGCGCGGCCGACCCAGTCGGCACCCTCGACGGACTTGCCGGGCTCCAGGTCCTTGTAGACCTCGAAGAAGTGCTGGATCTCCAGGCGGTCGAACTCCGACACGTGGTGGATGTCGCGCAGGTGCTCCACCCGCGGGTCGGAGGCCGGGACGCACAGCAGCTTGTCGTCGCCGCCGGCCTCGTCCGTCATGCGGAACATGCCGATGGCGCGGCACTTGATGAGGCAGCCGGGGAAGGTCGGCTCGTCCAGGATGACCAGCGCGTCCAGCGGGTCGCCGTCCTCGCCGAGGGTGTTCTCGACGAAGCCGTAGTCCGCCGGGTAGCTGGTCGAGGTGAAGAGTCGACGGTCCAGGCGGATCCGACCGGTCTCGTGGTCCACCTCGTACTTGTTCCGCGAACCCTTCGGGATCTCGATGGTGACGTCGAACTCCACGGGTGGCTCCTCCATGATCAACACATACGACTGGTGATTAAGTGTCCCCCACGGAGATGTGTGCTCGCGAAAGGGGCTGGTCAACGGTGGCCGAGCCGGTGAAAAGACCGTCGATCAACCCGTTGAACGCCTTGCGCAGGCCGACCGTGGCGGGCTGCCTGAACAAGGTGAACGGATGGAGCAACTGGCAGTTCACGGCAGGCTCCGCCGTCCTCGGCCTGGCGCTCGCGGCCGGCGCCGTCCTCGCCGCCGGTCCCTGGGACTCGGGTCAGCGTAAGGCCGAGCGGCAGTGGACAGCCGCCCGGGACCGCACAGGTGGCGCACATCACGAACCTGCCGCGCCCGTCCCGCCGGCCCCCGCCCCCAGTGCCCCGGCCGTCCTCGCGGCCCTCGGCACCCGGGTCGACCAGGCCGCCCCGGACGCAGCGGCGGCCGCTCTCCGCACCACCCTCGACAAGCTGCTGGACTCCTCCGCGCTCGGCACCGTCCGCACCGCCGTCGTCATCGACACGACCACCGGCAAGCGGCTGTACGGGAAGGGTGCCGACACAGCGATGACGCCCGCCTCCACCGTCAAGATCGCCACCGGCGTCGCCGCACTCTCCGCCCTCGGCCCCGACCATCGCATCGCCACGACCGTCCGGGCATCGCCGGACTTGCGCACCCTCACCCTCGTGGGCGGGGGCGACCCCACCCTCGACAAGGCGGCGCTCGGCGAACTGGCCGCCGGGACCGTACGAGCCCTGCGCGACCGCGGCGTCGACTCCGTCCGGCTCCGGTACGACACCTCCTGGTACTCCGGCCCCGCCCGGCACCCGATCGGCCCCAACGAGAACATCGCCCCGGTCAGCGCCCTGATGCTGGACGAGGGGCGGCTCGACCGGACGGACAGCGGCCCCGCCCCGCGCAGCGGCGACCCGGCCGGTGACGCCGCCCGCACCTTCGCCGGACTCCTGAACGACGCCGGTATCGGCACCCGGTCCGCCCCCGCGCGGGGCCGCGCCGCCGCCGCGTCCCGGCCGGTCGCCACACATCTCTCCGCCCCGCTGTCCGCCCTGGTCGAACGGGCCCTGACCAACAGCGACAACGACATCGCCGAGGCGTTGGCCCGGCAGACCGCCCTGGCCGCCGGCGAACCGGCCGACTTCGACGGCGGCCGACGGGCCGTCACCGCCCAGCTGAAGAAGCTGCACCTGCCGCTGGCCGGCGCGAACTTCGCCGACGGCAGCGGGCTGAACCGCAAGGACAAGGTCACCGCCGGGCTGCTGGCGGGCCTCCTCGCCCGCGCCGCCGAACCCGGCCGCCCCGAGCTGCGCCCCGTCCTGACCGGCCTCCCGGTGGCCGGTTTCACCGGCACGCTCAGCAACCGGTACACCTCGACCTCGCGCGGCACCGGACTGATCCGCGCCAAGACCGGCACCCTCACCGGGGTGAACACCCTCGCCGGGACGGTCGTGGACGCACAGGGCCGGCTGCTCGCCTTCGCCTTCCTGGCGTCCGGTACGACGTCACCGTCCGAGGCCCAGTCCGCCCTCGACGCCCTCGCCACGAGCCTCGTCGTCCGTACCCGATGAGCCGGTCAACAGCACACCGCGGGCGGACCCGAGCACGTACGGTTGACGCATGACGAGCATCGGTGGTGCCGAGATGGTCGACTGGAATCTCGCGGTCGCGACCGCGACCCGGCTCGTACGGCCGGGACCCGACATCAGCCGCGAGGAGGCCCGCGAGGTCGTCGCGGAGCTCCGCAGACATGCCCAGGCGTCGGAGGAGCACGTCCGTTCCTTCACCCGGATGATCCCGGAGGGGACCGAACCGGAGGACACCCCGGTCCTGGTCGTCGACCGGGCCGGCTGGATCAGGGCGAACGTCGCGGGCTTCCGCGAACTGCTCCGCCCGCTCCTGGCGAAAATGGAGAACCGGCGGTCCAGCAGCCCCGGCGGTGCCGTGCTCGGCGCGGTCGGCTCCAAGGTGACCGGCGTCGAGCTGGGCATGCTGCTGTCGTTCCTGGCTTCCCGGGTCCTCGGACAGTACGAGACGTTCGCCCCCGCGAGCCGTGAGCTCCCGGCCTCCCTCAGCGGTGGTGGCAGACTGCTGCTCGTCGCCCCGAACGTCGTGCACGTCGAGCGCGAACTCGACGTCGACCCGCACGACTTCCGGCTCTGGGTCGCGCTCCACGAGGAGACCCACCGCACCCAGTTCACCGGTGTCCCGTGGCTCCGCGACCATCTGCAGGGCGAAATCCAGTCGTTCCTCGACGAGACCGACGTCGACCCGATGACCGTGCTGGAACGGCTCCGCGAGGCCGCCCAGTCGCTCGCCGGCAGCACGCCCGAGGGCGAGGAGGGCGAGGACGGCGGCCGCAGCTTCGTCGAGATCGTCCAGACGCCCGCCCAGCGCGAGATCCTCGGCCGGCTCACCGCCGTGATGTCCCTGCTCGAAGGACACGCCGACTACGTGATGGACGGTGTCGGTCCCGAGGTCGTCTCCTCCGTCGGAGAGATCCGGGAGAAGTTCCAGCAGCGCCGGGCGCGCGGCGCCGGCCGCCTCGACCAGGCGTTGCGCAAGCTCCTCGGCCTCGATGCCAAACTGCGCCAGTACCGGGACGGCGAGCGGTTCGTGCGCGCCGTCGTCGACGAGGTCGGCATGGACGGCTTCAACCGGGTCTGGACCTCCCCGAACACGCTCCCCACCAAGGCCGAGATCGCCAAACCGGTGGACTGGATCGCGAGGGTGCACCGTAAGGCAGAGTCGTGATCATGAGGCGGCCGACGGGGAAAGCCGGAAGAAGTACGCCCCGGTAATCACCCATCCGAGGGACCGTAGGGGCATGGGAAGGCGTGCAATGCTCGATGAACGGCTCGGTTCTGTCACCATCGACGCACTCTGGGTGACGGCACTCTTCCCGTCCCGACGCTCCGAGGCACCCCCAAAACTTCACGAAGGGCACCGGACATGGGTCCCCATCCTGCGGTCGCGGCGATACGCCTGGCGGTCCGCCGCGTACTCCACGACGTACTGAACGAATTCGCCGAACGCACCGAACGCACCGAACGCGCCCCGCGCCCCGAGCTCGCCGAAGCCGGTCCGGGCAGGCGGCGCCCCGCACTCCCCGAACGCCCCGACGCCCCGCTGGTGCTGGTGGCCTGCTCCGGCGGCGCCGACTCCATGGCGCTCGCCTCCGCCCTCGCCTTCGAGGCCCGCAAACTCGCCGTCCGGGCCGGCGGTATCACCGTCGACCACAACCTCCAGGACGGGTCCGACGTCCGCGCCGCCGAGGTCGTCGCCCGCCTCGCCGCCATGGACCTCGACCCGGTGGAGGCCGTCGCCGTGCAGGTCGGCCGCGACGGCGGACCCGAGGCCGCCGCCCGCGACGCCCGCTACGCGGCCCTGGACGCCGCAGCCGAGCGCCACGGCGCCGCCGCCGTCCTGCTCGGCCACACCCGTGACGACCAGGCGGAGACCGTCCTGCTCGGCCTCGCCCGCGGCTCCGGCATCCGCTCGCTCTCCGGCATGGCCGCCGCCTCCGGCCCGGCCGGCCGTTACCGTCGCCCCTTCCTGCAGCTCGACCGGCAGACCGCCCGCAAGGCGTGCCTGGTCCAGTCCCTGCCCGTCTGGGACGACCCGCACAACACCGACCCCGCCTACACCCGCTCCCGGCTGCGCCACGAGGGCCTGCCCGCCCTGGAGAAGGCCCTCGGCAAAGGCGTCGTCGAGGCCCTGGCCCGGACCGCGCAGTTGTCCCGCGACGACGCCGACGCCCTGGACACCTGGGCCGCTGAGGCCGACACCGCCGTACGGGACGACGCCGGGCAGCTGGACTGCGCCAAGCTGTTCGCGCTGCCCCCCGCCGTACGCCGTCGAGTGCTGCGCCGGGCGGCCGTAGAGGCAGGCGCTCCGGCCGGTTCTCTCTTCGCCCGCCACATCGAGGAAGTCGACCGTCTGATCACCGGCTGGCGCGGTCAGCAGGCCATCAACCTGCCCGGCCGCGTCGAAGCCCGGCGGCAGGGTGGCAGACTGGTGATTCGGCAGAGCTGAAGCACAAGCGGCTGACATGCAGGCGAGCGGCTGCGCACGGCCGGGGCACCACCCCGGGCCGGGCAGGCAAAGAAAGAGACGTGGGTGAACGAGAAGGACATGGGCACCGACCTTCAGTCGGTGCTCCTCACCAAGGAAGAGATCGACGCGAAGCTCGTCGAGCTGGCCGCGAAGATCGACGCGGAGTACGCGGGCAAGGACCTGCTCATCGTCGGTGTCCTCAAGGGCGCCGTGATGGTGATGGCGGACCTGGCGCGCGCGCTGTCCACCCCCGTCACGATGGACTGGATGGCTGTCTCCTCGTACGGCGCGGGCACCCAGTCCTCCGGTGTCGTCCGGATCCTCAAGGACCTGGACACCGACATCAAGGGCAAGCACGTCCTGATCGTCGAGGACATCATCGACTCGGGCCTGACCCTGTCCTGGCTGATGTCGAACCTGGGCTCGCGTGAACCCGCAAGCCTGGAGATCTGCACCCTGCTGCGCAAGCCGGACGCGGCGAAGGTCGCGCTCGACTGCAAGTGGGTCGGCTTCGACATCCCCAACGAGTTCGTCGTCGGCTACGGGCTGGACTACGCGGAGAAGTACCGCAACCTGCCCTTCGTCGGCACGCTCGCCCCGCACGTCTACGGCGGCTGAAGGCCCCGCAGCTTTTCTCCGGTCCGCACCCGACCCGGGTGCACCCCCGGGAACCCCTGACGGGTTCCCGCCGTTGGAGCCTTTGAAGGCGGGTTTGACAGACGGCCCAGGCAGTCACAGGCGACAATGCTGGGGTACCGTCCGAAGAAACAGTCTTTTCTCACAGCAGCATTTACCTACGGGCAGGAGGGACGGGGCGACTTCGCTCCGTATGGATGGACGTGAAGCGATACTTCCGTGGGCCGGTCATGTGGATCGTGCTGGCCGTCCTCGCCGTGGTCGTGTTGATGCAGGTCGTCGGCTCGTCGGGCGGCTACAAGACGGTGGACACCGGCAAGGTGATCCAGGCGATCAGCAAGAACCAGGTGGACCAGGCCAAGCTGACCACCGGCGACGAACAAGTCCTCAAGATCGAGCTGAAGGACGGCCAGAAACTCGCGGGCGAGTCCGGCAGCAAGTTCCAGGCGAGCTACATCGGTGACCAGGGTGTCCAGCTCGCCGACACGCTGCAGAAGAAGTTCGAGAGCGGTGACATCGAGAAGGGTTACACCGTCTCGCCGTCGAAGCAGTCCCCGTTCATCTCGATCCTTCTCTCGCTGCTGCCCTTCGTCCTGATCGTGGTCGTCTTCCTGTTCCTGATGAATCAGATGCAGGGCGGCGGCTCCAAGGTCATGCAGTTCGGCAAGTCCAAGGCCAAGCTGATCACCAAGGACACCCCGAAGACGACCTTCGCCGATGTGGCGGGGTCCGACGAGGCCGTCGAGGAACTCCACGAGATCAAGGAGTTCCTCCAGGAGCCGGCGAAGTTCCAGGCCGTCGGCGCGAAGATCCCCAAGGGAGTCCTGCTGTACGGGCCTCCCGGTACGGGCAAGACGCTGCTCGCGCGCGCCGTCGCGGGCGAGGCCGGCGTCCCGTTCTACTCGATCTCCGGTTCCGACTTCGTCGAGATGTTTGTCGGTGTCGGTGCCTCCCGGGTCCGTGACCTGTTCGAGCAGGCGAAGGCGAACGCCCCGGCGATCGTCTTCGTCGACGAGATCGACGCCGTCGGCCGGCACCGCGGTGCGGGTCTCGGCGGTGGTCACGACGAGCGTGAGCAGACCCTGAACCAGCTGCTCGTCGAGATGGACGGCTTCGACGTGAAGGGCGGCGTCATCCTGATCGCCGCCACGAACCGGCCGGACATCCTCGACCCGGCGCTGCTGCGCCCGGGCCGCTTCGACCGGCAGATCGCGGTCGACCGGCCGGACATGCAGGGTCGTCTCGAGATCCTCAAGGTGCACCAGAAGGGCAAGCCGGTCGCCCCGGACGTCGATCTCGGCGCCGTGGCCCGTCGTACGCCCGGTTTCACCGGTGCCGACCTGTCGAACGTGCTGAACGAAGCGGCGCTCCTCACGGCGCGCAGCAACCAGAAGCTGATCGACAACGAGATGCTGGACGAGGCGATCGACCGCGTCGTGGCGGGCCCGCAGAAGCGGACCCGGATCATGTCCGACAAGGAGAAGAAGATCACCGCGTACCACGAGGGCGGACACGCCCTGGTCGCGGCGGCTTCCCCCAACTCGGACCCGGTGCACAAGGTCACGATCCTCTCCCGCGGCCGTGCCCTCGGTTACACGATGGTGCTGCCGGAGGAGGACAAGTACTCCACGACGCGCAACGAGATGCTCGACCAGCTGGCCTACATGCTGGGCGGACGCGCGGCCGAGGAGCTGGTCTTCCACGACCCGACCACCGGCGCTGCGAACGACATCGAGAAGGCCAGTGCCACGGCCCGCGCGATGGTCACGCAGTACGGCATGACGGAGCGGCTCGGCGCGATCAAGTTCGGCGGCGACAACACCGAGCCCTTCCTGGGCCGGGAGATGGGCCACCAGCGCGACTACTCGGAAGAGGTCGCGGCGCTCGTCGACGAAGAGGTCAAGAAGCTCATCGAGACCGCGCACAACGAGGCGTGGGAGATCCTCGTCGAGAACCGCGACGTTCTCGACAACCTGGTTCTCCAGCTGCTGGAGAAGGAGACCCTCGGCAAGGAGCAGATTGCCGAGATCTTCGCCGGAATCGTGAAGCGTCCGGCCCGCCCGGCATGGACCGGCTCCGCACGGCGTACGCCGTCGACGCGGCCGCCGGTGCTCTCGCCGAAGGAGCTCGCCCTCACCAACGGGGTCACCACGGCCAACGGGTCGACCCCGGCGGACACCGCCGCGGCCACCGAGGCGATCCCTGAGGACCGTCCCGAGAGCTAGTACGGACCCCGGTGTGGCCCCTGTCACGGGGGTCCACCGACCCGGAATGGATGCCGCGCCCCCCAGGTTTTAGCCTGGGGGGCGCGGCTTTTTGTATGTCTGCGCGATGTCCGCGCAGGTGACAGCTGAAGGAACGAGGCACAGATGACCGACCCGGTGACGCTGGACGGCCAGGGTTCGATCGGTGAGTTCGACGAGAAGCGGGCTGAGGCAGCCGTGCGTGAGCTTCTCCTCGCCGTCGGGGAGGACCCGGACCGGGAGGGGCTGCGTGAAACACCGGGACGGGTGGCGCGGGCGTACAAGGAGATATTCGCGGGTCTGCACCAGCACCCCGAGGACGTCCTGACCACCACGTTCGACCTCGGCCACGACGAGATGGTGCTGGTCAAGGACATCGAGGTGTTCTCGACCTGCGAGCACCACCTGGTGCCGTTCCGTGGGGTCGCGCATGTCGGGTACATCCCGGCGACCACCGGCAAGATCACCGGCCTGTCGAAGCTGGCCCGGCTGGTCGACGTCTACGCCCGGCGCCCGCAGGTCCAGGAGCGGCTGACCACGCAGATCGCCGACTCGCTGATGAGGATCCTGGAGCCGCGCGGAGCCATCGTCGTCGTCGAGTGCGAGCACATGTGCATGTCGATGCGCGGCATCCGCAAGCCCGGGGCCAAGACGCTGACTTCTGCGGTACGCGGCCAGCTCCGTGACCCCGCGACGCGCGCCGAGGCGATGAGCCTGATCATGGCCGGCTGAGGCCCGGAGGCGGTGCCGGTGGCCGGGCGGGGGCGGAGCGTCAGGCCGAGGCGGCGCTCTTGTCGTCGTCCTTGTCCTCCGGGAGCTTGCAGACGCGCTCCAGGAACAAGGCGGCAGCGACCACCCCGATCCCGGCCAGCACCGCGAAGCCGGCGTAGATCGCCTGGTCGCGGCGGGCCGGAATGTCGAGCGAGCCGAGCAGGAAGACCCCGATGCCGCCGTACAGGCCGGCGACCAGCGACACGACGAGGGCGCTGGCCTGGCCGAAGACCACGGCGCGGGCGGCCATCAGCGGCTCGACGCCCTTCGCCCCCGGGCGGCGCTCCCGCTGCGCGCGCAGCCGGGAGCGGATGGAGAGCGCCGTCGCGAGCAGGATGACGGCGATCACCGCGAGCACAATGGGCGCGGCGATCGGCACGCTCGGCAGGGTCGCGAGGGAGTCCCAGAGGCGGGCACCGCCCCAGGACAGCACGCCGGCCGCGGCGAAGAGTCCGGCCAGTACCCCGAGCCGTAGTTGCTTCACCGAGAAAGCCGCCCTTCGCCGCCGGCCGACCGGGCCGTCCGCCCGTCTGTCCGGCTGTCTGTTCTGTGTCCTGTGCTGACCTGCCCTGAGCCTAACGACTACTCGGGCAGGCGGAGTTCCAGATCGGTCCGGGGGCGTATGCCGTCGCGGCCGATCGTGCCGAGCAGCTCTGCCACCGGGCCGTGGCCGGGCAGCTGCGCCTCGGGGGCGACGTCGTACCACGGGGCGAGCACGAAGGCCCGCTCGTGGGCCCGGGGATGGGGAAGGGTCAGCACCGGGTCGTCGGAGACCACATCCGCGTACGCCACGATGTCCACGTCGATGGTGCGCGGGCCCCAGCGCTCCTCGCGGACGCGGTCGAAGGCCTCCTCGATGGCCTGGCCGCGCTCCAGGAGGGAGGACGGGGGCAGCGTCGTCTTCACGACGATCACCGCGTTGAAGTACGACGGCTGGGAGCCGGGGGCGACACCCCACGGCTCCGTCTCGTACACCGGGGACACCGCCTTGACCCGCAGGCCGGGGGTGTCCTCCAGGGCGTCGATGGCGCCCTGGAGGGTCTCCAGGCGGTTGCCCAGGTTGGAGCCGAGCGAGATCACGGCCGGTTTCGGGTTGGAGAGGGTGATGTCCGCCGCGTCGACCTGCTCGACCACAGAGGCGGGCACCGGCTGTACGGTCGGGTCGCTCTGCCCCTCGGTAGAAAATGCTGTCATGCTCGGCTCCGGGTGATGGTGATGGTCACGTCGTCGAACGGGACGGTGATCGGCGCATCCGGCTTGTGCACGACGACCTCGACCTCCTCGACGCCTTCGTGTCCCAGGCACTTCTGGGCGATGCGCTCCGCGAGTGTTTCGATCAGATCGACCGGCTCTCCTTGCACGATCTCGACGACCTCCTCGGCGACCACGCCGTAGTGCACGGTCTTGGTCAGGTCGTCCTCGGCTGCCGCGGGGCGGGTGTCGAGACCGAGAACCAGGTCGACGATGAAGGTCTGGCCCTCTTCCCGTTCCCGGGGAAAGACGCCATGGTTCCCACGGGCCTTGAGGCCGCGCAGCGCGACACGATCCACGCGAATCACTCCTGCTCTTGTTGGTCGTAGAGACACGGGGCCGCGTGCGGACGGCAAGGTGCCCTGTTTCGAATCTACCTGCGAGCGCGGACAGTGCTCGCCCGCGGGGGCTATGGTCGGCACCGTGCGGGGCTGGTGGGCGCATCTCCTACCCCGCAGCCCGGAGTCCAATCCCCTCGGGGGCGTATCCGTACGGGGCCGCCCCCCCGCAGGGGGGTTCAGGAGGGCGACTCGTCCTCGTCCTCGTCCTCGTCCTCGGTCAGCACCGGGGACCCGTGATGGGACCAGAGCTTCCAGCCGTCTTCGGTGCGGCGGAACACATTGGTGGCGACGACGAGTTGGCCGACCAGTGGTCCGAGCTCGCCGCCGTCCTCCGCGGGACCGCCGCTGAGGATGTTCTCGGTGCAGGTGACCAGGGCCGTGTCCCCGGTCATCGAGATCCCGACATCGGTCAGGAAGAACTGGATGTACTCGGTGTTCGCCATGATCAGGGCGTAACTGCGCAGTACCTCGCCGCGTCCGCTGAGCACCGGCCAGCCGGGGTGGACGCAGGAGATCGTGAGGTTCTCGCCGGGCAGCCAGAGCCCGGAGAGCTCGTCCAGGTCGCCGCGCTCCATCGCCTCGTAGAAGGCGGTGTTGGCCTGTTCGACCGCTGCGATGTCGGCGGCCACCTGTTCCTGGTCGTCGCTCACGTGGCTCCCTCGATGGCGCGGGCGACCCGGACGGCGTCGGCGGTCGCCCGGACCTCGTGGACCCGGACCGCCCAGGCGCCCGCCTGGGCGGAGAGGGCGGAGATCGCGGCGGTGGCCGCGTCGCGTTCCCGGGCGGGTGGCGGTGCGGCGCCCTCACCGGCCAGCACATGGCCGAGGAACCGCTTGCGGGAGGCAGCGACCAGCAGGGGGCGGTCCAGCGCGCGCAGCTCGTCGAGGTGGGCGACGAGGGAGAGATCGTGGGCGGCGTCCTTGGCGAAGCCCAGGCCGGGGTCGATCACGATCCGTTCGGGGGCGACACCGCCCGCGACCACCGCGTCCATCCGCGTCCGCAGTTCCGCGACGACCTCGGCGACGACGTCCTCGTACACCGCACGGCTGTTCATCGACTCGCTGAAGCCACGCCAGTGCATGACCACGAACGGCGCTCCGGCGGCGGCGACGACCGGGATCATGTCCGGGTCGGCGAGCCCGCCGCTCACATCGTTGACCAGCGCCGCGCCTGCGGCGACGGACTGTTCGGCGACCCGGGCCCGCATGGTGTCCACGGAAACCGTGACGCCTTCCTGGGCCAGCCCCCGGACGACCGGGATCACGCGCCGCAGCTCTTCGGCCTCGTCCACCCGGCTGGCACCGGGACGGGTCGACTCGCCGCCGACATCGACCAGATCGGCGCCTGCGGCGACCAGGTCGAGGCCGTGCTTGATCGCAGCCGTGGTGTCGAACCAGCGGCCTCCGTCGGAGAAGGAGTCGGGGGTCACATTGACGACACCCATGACCGCACAGCGGTCCCACTCCGGCAGGCCCTGGACCGTGCCTCGTCCACGCAACGTACTCATGCGACCAGCGTAGGCCCGTACGGAGCGGTGTTACGCCGCGCTGGTACCGCGCTCCGGTCCGGGACCCGGTGTGTGTGCGCAGGGCCGGGGCCGGGGGCCCGGGAATCGGCGGGCGAACGGACGGGGCAGCCCGACGTTGACGAAGCCCTCGGCCTGCATCGCGGCGAACGAGATCCGGGGCAGGTCGCGGCTGGTGCGGTAGACGACGAAGCGGGGCTCCCAGCGGGGCTGGAACTTGGCGTTGAACTTGTAGAGCGACTCGATCTGGAACCAGCGCGACAGGAAGATCAGGAGCCCGCGCCAGCCCCGCAGCACCGGGCCCGCGCCCAGTTTCTCGCCGCGGGCGAGCGCCGAGCGGAACATCGCGAAGTTCAGCGAGACACGCTCGATGCCGAGCCGGGGCGCGTCGTGCAGGGAGGCGACGATCAGCAGCTCGTTCATCCCGGGGTCGGCGGCGCGGTCGCGGCGCATTAGGTCCAGGGACATGCCGTCCGTGCCCCACGGGACGAATTGGAGTACGGCCTTCAGATCGCCGTACGGGGAGTCGGCGGTGTGCTCGTCGGCCTTGTGAGCGGTGGCGATGACGCAGTCGCCGTCGGCCGGGTCGCCGATCCGGCCGAGCGCCATGGAGAAGCCGCGCTCGGTATCGGTGCCGCGCCAGTCGGCGGCGGCCCGCCGGATGCGGGTGAGCTCGGTCTCACCTATCTCGCGGACGCGCCGGACGCGGGTCTCGTAACCGTTCCGCTCAATGCGCTTCACCATCTGTCGCACGTTGCGCATCGCGCGCCCGGCGAGCGAGAAATCCGCGACATCCACCACCGCCTCGTCGCCGAGCTCCAGCGCGTCGAGCCCGGTCTCGCGGGTCCAGACCTCGCCGCCCGTCTCACTGCAGCCCATCACCGCGGGGGTCCACGAGTGCGCCTTGGCCTCGTCCATGAAGCGTTCGATGGCGCCCGGCCAGGCCTCCACGTCACCGATCGGGTCGCCGCTGGCCAGCATCACCCCGGACACCACGCGGTAGCAGACGGCGGCCTTGCCGCTGGGGGAGAAGACGACGCCCTTGTCGCGACGGAGCGCGAAGTGGCCGAGCGAGTCGCGGCCGCCGTGCTTGTCGAGGAGGGCCCGCAGCCGGACCTCGTCCTCCTCGGTGAGCCGGGCGGCCGGATGTTCGGGGCGGAACGCGAGGTAGATGGTGGTGACGGCGGTCAGCAGACCGAGTGCGCCGAGCGAGTAGGCCACCTCCCAGGAGGTCACTCCGGCGTACTCGACGGGGCCCTCGAAGCCGAACAGCCCGTACAGGACGTGCTGGAGACGGTCGGCGATGGAGGGGTTGCCGACGACGCGGCCGGGGTGAACGGAGACGATGATCAGCCCCAGGCCGAGCGAACCCGCTCCGAGAAGAACAAAGTTGGCCAGCGCCCTCCAACGGCTGCGCGGGTCGGGGAGCGCGGCGAACTCACCCCGGTGGCGGACCAGCAGACAGCAGAGCGCGAGGGAGACGAGGGTGCCGAGGATCGAGTGCCGGTAGACGAACTGCGCAGCCGCGCCTGCCGGCAGCAGGACCACGGCGGCGCGCCAGGCCCGCCGTTTGCGCCGCTTGAGGCCGTGGGCGAGGAGCAGCAGCAGGATGCCTGCGCTCAGCGACAGCGCGGCGGCGAAGGGGCCGAGGGCTCCTGGAAGGACTTCGGCGAGCGTGTGCATCCGGCTGTGCCGGAAGCGCGGGAACACCCCTGCGGCGACATCGATGAGACCGACGACGGTGCAGGAGGCGCCGACGAGCGCCGGTACGGATTCGGGGCGCGGTCCGCGTACGAACTTGCGTACAGCGTTCGGAACCGATCCCGATTTATCCTCATCTAGCGTGATAGACATCGCTTCCCGTGGCTCCGCGAGAGATTCTTGAGTCCGTCGGCCGAAGCGGTCCGGACGTTGTGCGACCTCTAGGACGAGGCTTCCGGGCAGTGGGTTCACCCACATCCCGGAAATTTCCTGACAAGAAAGCTCACCCGACCATGGGGCTCACCAGCAAAACAGTTCTGACCCTGTCCACTGTGCTGACCGTCGTTCTGTTCGCTGCCACGGTCCTGATCTGGCCGAGACTGGCCCGCCGCAGTGTGCCCGCAGTGCTCGGCCGGATCGGCCTGCTGCTGGCGACCCAGGTGATGGTTTTCACCTCGGTCGGCCTCGTGGCCAACAACTCCTTCCTGTTCTACGGCTCCTGGGCGGATCTCTTCGGCAGGCCGCAGGAGCTGGGCGTGGTCACGGACGGGGCGGCCGGGACCCTGGCAACGAAGAACATGGTCCGGGTCGGGATACAGCAGCCGGACGTCCCCGGTGGTTCGCGCCTGACGACGGCCGGCCGGATCGACAAGGTCGTCATCGCGGGGCGGCGGTCGAAGATCAAGAGTTCGGCGTACGTGTATCTGCCGCCGGAGTACTTCCAGCCGGAGTACGCCAACCGGAAGTTCCCGGCGGTCGTCGTCCTCACCGGCTATCCGGGCACCGCGGAGAACCTCCTGAAGCGTCTTGAGTATCCACGCACCGCACTCGATCAGGTGAAAGCCGGACGGGCACAGCCGATGATCCTGGTGCTGCTGAGGCCCACGGTCGCGCCGCCGCGTGACACCGAGTGCGTGGACATAGCGGGCGGGCCGCAGACCGAGACGTTCTTCGCGAAGGATCTGCCCCAGGCGGTCTCGGACTCGTACCGGATCGGGAAGCAGGCACGGAACTGGGGCATCATCGGCAACTCGACCGGCGGGTACTGCGCACTGAAGATCGGCCTGCACCACCCGGACAGGTTCGCGGCGAGCGCCGGTCTGTCCGCGTACTACAAGGCGGCCGAGGACCCGACGACCGGTGATCTCTTCCACGGGAACCAGGCGGAGCGCGAGCGCGCGAACCTGCTGTGGAGCCTGGACCACCTGCCCCAGCCCGACTCGTCGTTCCTGGTGACGACATCACGGCAGGGCGAGGGGAACTACCGCAGTACGCGGAGGTTCATGGCGAAGGTGAAGGCGCCCGCCCAGGTCTCCTCGATCGTGCTGGAC
This sequence comes from Streptomyces sp. NPDC051020, assembly GCF_040683105.1. NCBI lineage: Bacteria > Bacillati > Actinomycetota > Actinomycetes > Kitasatosporales > Streptomycetaceae > Streptomyces > Streptomyces sp. NPDC051020. The sequence goes on from NZ_JBFBCG010000007.1 coordinate 103,182, forward strand.
AGCGGCGGGCACAACTTCAACACCTGGCGGCGGGAGATCCCTTCGGCGCTGGAGTGGATGAGCAGCCGGCTGAGCGAGAACTGACCGGGTGCGGCGGGGCCGTGGAGATGCCCGGCGCGTGCCCCCAGTTCAGAGCGAGCCTGCCCGGGCCACCGTCTCCACGTTCACGTCGGCGCGCGGCAGGTCCTGGGCGTCCGCGTCGATCGAGCGGCGCAGCGCCTCATGGAGGCGGGCGGGGGTGAGCACCCCGAGGAACCGGCCGGTGCTCTCCTTGTCGATGACCGCGATCCAGCCCGCGTCGTGCTGCAGCATCGTGGCGAACGCCTGCTTGAGCGGGGCGCCGACGGGGAGCCACGCCTCCATGCGGCGGGCGTGTTCACGGACCGTGCCCGTGGCCTCGGTGAGGGTGGTGCCGGCCGGGATCCAGCCGTGCAGGTGGTCATCGGCGTCCAGGACGACGGCCCAGCGCGCACCCTCGGCACGCAGCCGTTCGGTCGCCCGGGAGAGCGGGTCGTCCAGATGGACGACGGGCGGCTGGTCGAGATCGCCCTCCTCGATGGGGGTCACGGAGAGCCGCTTGAGGCCGCGGTCGGCGCCGACGAAGTCCGCGACGTACGGGGTGGTGGGGGCACCGAGCACGGTCGCGGGGGAGTCGAACTGCTCGATGGAACCCTGCCCGTAGACGGCGATGCGGTCGCCGAGCCGGACGGCTTCCTCGATGTCGTGCGTGACGAACAACACGGTTTTCCGGACCTGGGCCTGGAGTTTGAGGAATTCGTTCTGCAGCCGTTCACGGACCACCGGGTCGACCGCGCCGAAAGGCTCGTCCATCAGCAGCACCGGCGGATCCGCGGCCAGCGCCCTGGCCACTCCCACGCGTTGGCGCTGACCACCGGAGAGCTGGTCCGGATATCGGTCACCATAAACGGAAGGATCGAGTCCGACGAGGTCGAGGAGTTCGGCGGCGCGCTCGCGGCCCTTTCCCCGCTTCCAGCCCAGGAGATGAGGAACCGTCGCGGTGTTCTCCAGCACCGTCTTGTGCGGAAACAGCCCGACCTGCTGGATCACATAGCCGATACGGCGGCGGAGCCGCACGGGGTCGATGGCGGATATGTCGTCCCCGCCGAGGAATATCCGGCCCTCGGTCGGTTCGACCAGCCGGTTCACCATCTTCATGGTGGTGGTCTTGCCGCAGCCGGACGGCCCTACGAGCGTGACCAGTTCACCCTCGGCCACTTCGAAGGAAAGGTCGTCGACTGCGGTCGTACCGTCGGCGTACCGCTTGGTGACGTGCTCGAAACGGATCATGGTTCCCCATTGTGGCGCGTGTTCCGTGAAGAACACGTTGCTGGAATAGAACGGCCTCAGCGATTGTCAGTGGTCGGGGGTAGGGTCGCCAGACATCAGTACGGACCGGCGACCGGGAGGTGGGGGACGGATGGCCGGACAGAACTGCCTGGTGACGAACGACTGGATCTGCGGTGAGTATCTCCGTTCCCGTAGCCAGGAGTTGACCGATGCGACCGTTCAGCACATCGGGCTCACCGCTGTCTCGGTGGTGATCGGACTCCTGGTGGCATTTCCGCTGGCGCTGCTCGCGCGCCGCAGCCGGCGTATTGCGGGACCGGTGCTCGGACTGACGACGGTGCTCTACACCGTGCCGTCGCTGGCGATGTTCTCGCTGCTGCTGCCGTTGTTCGGGCTCTCGGCCGCGCTGGTCGTCACCGGCCTGGTGCTGTATTCGCTGACCATTCTCGTCCGGAACATCCTGGCCGGGCTCGAATCCGTGCCGCAGGAGGCGAAGGACGCCGCGAAGGGCATGGGATACGGGTCGGGCCGACTCCTGTGGGAGGTCGAACTCCCGCTCGCCCTGCCCGCGGTGATGGCCGGGGTCCGGATCGCCACCGTCTCCACCATCGCGCTGACCACGGTCGGCTCGATCGTCGGCAGAGGCGGCCTCGGCAACCTCATCGAGGACGCTCTGCCGAGCTTCTTCAAGGCACAGGTGCTCACCGCTTCGGTGCTCTGCGTGCTGCTCGCGGTGGTCGCGGACCTGCTGCTGCTCGGGGTGCAACGGCTGCTGACGCCCTGGACCCGCATACGCACGACGCGCGACGCCGTGGGTGCGGTCGCCAAGGTGAAGGCGGTCTGACCCATGGGAGTACTCGGCGAGGCCTGGACCTGGCTGACCACCGGCGCCAACTGGTCGGGTGAGAGCGGGGCGGGGCACCGGCTCGGCGAGCATCTGTACGTCAGCGGGGTGTCACTCGCGCTGGCCTGCGCGATCGCGCTGCCGGTCGCTCTGTACCTGGGGCACATCGGGAAGGGCGGCGCACTGGCCGTGAACCTCTCCAATGTGGGGCGGGCGATCCCGGTCTTCGCGGTGCTGGCTCTGTTCATGGTGTCGCCGCTGCGCAACGCCGGTTATGTGCCGACGATCAGCGCGCTGGTCCTGTTCGCCGTGCCGCCGCTGCTGACCAACGCCTATGTCGGGATGGCGGAGGTGGACCGGTCGGTGGCCGAGGCGGCGCGCGGCATGGGGATGTCGGGCGGCCAGCTCTTCGTACGGGTCGAGCTCCCGCTCGCCTATCCGATGATCATGACCGGTCTGCGCTCGGCGGCGGTCCAGGTGATCGCCACGGCCACGATCGCCGCCATGGTCGGTCAGGGCGGGCTCGGCCGCATCATCACCGCCGGCTTCAACACGTACAACACACCGCAGGTGGTTGCCGGAGCGCTGCTCGTCGCCGTGCTCGCCCTGGCGGTGGAGGCCGTGCTGGTGGGGCTGGACCGGGTCCTGTCGCCGCTCCGCCGCCGCCGGACCGCCTGACCCATCCGATTTGCCCGACACGACTCGTAATCAGCCCTGTTGCTGTGGACGGAGAACATCATGAGCAAGACCTCGCGCATAGCGGGCGCGGTCATCGGCATGGTCGCGCTGGCCGGCTCGCTCGCCGCCTGCGGCGGCGACAGCCTGGAGAAGGACAAGGGTGGCTCTGCCGCGTCCGGTGACTCGGGGAAGAAGGGCTCGCTCGTCGTCGGCGCCGCGGCCTTCACCGAGTCCAAGGTGCTCGCCGAGCTGTACGCACAGATCCTCGGCGACACCGGATACAGCACCTCGGTCACCACGGTGAAGAACCGGGAACTGTACGAGCCGTCCCTGGAGAAGGGCGAGATCGACGTCGTGCCCGAATACGCCGCGACGATCGCCGAATTCCTCAACGCCAAGGCGAACGGCGCGAAGACGGCCGAGAAGAATCCGGTCGCCTCCGGTGACGCGGCGGCCACCACCGCCGCACTGGAGAAGCTCGCCGCCCCGCGCGGACTGAAGGTGCTCCCGTACGGTGAAGCGGTCGACCAGAACGCGTTCGCGGTGACCAAGGAATTCGCCGACAAGAACAAGCTCAAGTCCCTTTCGGATCTGGGTGCGTCCAAGCTGAAGGTGAAGATCGCGGCGGGTGACGAGTGCGAGGTGCGGCCCTTCTGCGCACCGGGTCTGAAGAAGACGTACGGCATTGATGTCACCGGGATCGACCCGAAGGGAGTCGGCACCCCGCAGTCCAAGCAGGCCGTCAAGGACGGCAAGGACCAGCTGGTCCTCACGACCACCACGGACGCGGTGCTGGACAGCTTCAACCTGGTGTTCCTGGAGGACGACAAGAAGCTCCAGAACGCGGACAACGTCATACCGGTTCTCAATGCCAAGGACGCCGGAGCGCAGGACATTGCCGATGCGCTCGGCAAGCTCACCAAGACGCTCACCACCGAGGACCTCGCGGAACTGAACCGCAAGGTCGACGCCGAGCGTGCCAAGCCGGCCGATGTGGCCAAGGACTATCTGCAGTCGAAAGGTCTGATCAAGAAGTAGGAAGGGACCGCTTCGGGGGCCGCCTGGTAACCCGTCAGGTAACCGCCGTGGAACAGATTGCCGGGCGGCCTCCCAAGCGACCCGTACACACGGTAAATTTCAGGCCATGCCACGTGGACGTCATCGCCATTCGCCACCTCTGCACAGAATCCTTCCGCCTTCGGTCGTCGCCGGAGCGTCGGTTGTCTGTGCTGCGGGCGCCTGGCTCCTCGCCGAGCCCCTGGTCCTGCGCGGACTGGTCGCCGTCGCTGCGGCCGCCGCCGTCACCGGTGCGTATCTGATGCGCTCCTGGGACCGGGAGGCCGGCCGTCGCGTTGCGGAACTGATGCGTGCCCGCGCAAACGACGAATGGAAGACCGAGGAGCGCATCGCGGAGCTCGAGGCCGACCTGGAGGAGTCGCGGGCCCTGCGCGTCCGGCTGGAGGCGAAGCTGCGCCGCAAGCGTGTGGAGCTCGCCGGCCTGCGCGGTGAGCACGCCGCACTGCTGCGCCGTTACGCCAACGCCGAGACCGAGCGGGCCAGCGCGCTGGAGGGGCGCAGGCAGCTCGCGCTCGAAGCGGCCGCCTCGCCCAGGGAACTGCCCACCGCCCGCTCCACGCCGACACCTGCCGCGTATGCGTGCGCCGCCCAGGCCCTGCAGGACCTCACTCGCAACGCCGCGCTCCAGGAGGCCCGCCGCACCGCCGAGCAGGCCAGGAAGCGCGATCTCGCGGAGCGCGCCCCGGAGGCGGAGGAGCGCAAGGGGAAGCACGCGGCGGCCGCTGCCGAGCAGCACCGCCGCCCGTCGGCCGCCCTGCCTCAGGCCCGCCCGTCCACCGCGCTCCCCGCGCCGCGCGCCGTCCCGGCAGCCAGTGCGGTCATGCCGCACGCCGGGTCCCGCCGTCATGCGGTGCCGCAGGGCAGCTTCGACTTCTTCGGTACGCAGAAGGCGCGCGCCGCGATCGAGTCCGTGCAGAACGAGGACCTCGCGGACGTGGTCGGAGAGGAGGCGCTGGCAGCGCACCGCACGGGGACGGCGCAGAACCGCGCCGTCGGCAAGGTCATCGACCTGACCGCGCACGACGAGACGGAGCAACTGGACGTCGTGGAGCTGCGCAGCGCTATCTCGTAGGCCCTGTCCTGCCGCCGGTCGTCGGCGGAGCTACTTGTCGATGTCGCCGACGACGAAGAACAGCGAGCCCAGGATCGCGACCATGTCGGCGACCAGCGTGCCCGGCAGCAGCTCGGTGAGCGCCTGGATGTTGTTGTACGAGGCGGAGCGGAGCTTCAGCCGGTACGGGGTCTTCTCACCCTTGGACACCAGGTAGTACCCGTTGATCCCGAGCGGGTTCTCGGTCCAGGCGTAGGTGTGGCCCTCGGGGGCCTTCAGCACCTTGGGCAGCCGCTGGTTGATCGGACCGGGCGCGAGCCCGGCCATCCGGTCCAGGCAGGCGTCCGCCAGGTCCAGCGAGTTGTGGGTCTGTTCCAGCAGGCACTCGAACCGGGCCAGGCAGTCGCCCTCGGTGCGGGTGACGACCTTGAGGGTGTCCTGCAGCTCCCCGTACGCCAGATACGGTTCGTCGCGCCGCAGATCGAAGTCGACCCCGGAGGCGCGGGCGATCGGCCCGGACACCCCATACGCGTGCACGGTCTCGGCGGACAGCACACCGACACCGCGGGTACGGCCCCGGAAGATCTCGTTGCCGAGCACCAGCCGGTCGTACACGTCCATCCGTGAGCGGACCGAAGCGACGGCGTCCCGGGCGCGGCCGAGCCAGCCCGCCGGAAGGTCCTCCTTGAGACCGCCGACCCGGTTGAACATGTAGTGCATCCGGCCGCCGGAGACCTCCTCCATCACGGCCTGGAGCTCCTCGCGTTCCCGGAAGGCGTAGAACACCGGGGTGATGCCGCCCAGCTCGAGCGGGTACGAGCCGAGGAACATCAGGTGGTTCAGCACCCGGTTCAGCTCGGCGAGCAGCGTCCGCGTCCAGACCGCGCGCTCCGGGACCTCCATGCCGAGCATCCGCTCGACGGCCATCACCACACCCAGTTCGTTGGAGAAGGCCGACAGCCAGTCGTGACGGTTGGCGAGCATCACGATCTGCCGGTAGTCGCGCGCCTCGAAGAGCTTCTCCGCACCGCGGTGCATATAGCCGATGACCGGCTCGGCGTGCTGGATCCGCTCGCCGTTGAGAACGATCCGCAGACGGAGCACGCCATGTGTCGAGGGGTGCTGCGGCCCGATGTTGAGCACCATGTCGGTGCTCTCCGCCGCGCCACCGATGCCGACCGTCGTCTCCGTCATACCGCCAGTATTCCCTGCGCGCCGCACAGCGCGCTCCGGGCCCCGGGCTTTCCGGCCCGTCCGCCCGGCGCACCGGCCGGGTTGCCTCCGGGGCGCTGCCGCGGAGCCTGCTCGTCACACGCCGGAGGGGGTCGACAGGCTCGCCCCGACCCGTTGCATCAGCCACCCGAAATCGCCCAGCCCGCCCCGTGCGGTCAGCTCGGCCGCCTCGCCCGCCGACGCCAGCGCCCGCACATACGCCGCCGGGTCGGCCGAGGCGAGTGCGAGCGACGGCCGCTCCCCGCTGACCCCCAGCCCCCGCAGCGCCTCCCGCTGATCCACCACCTCCGGCTGGGTCCCGCCCCTCGCACCCGCCGCCGCGCACGCGTCCAGCGCCACATGAGAGGTCAGGTCGCAGCTGCCGTCCGGCACCGGCCGCACCTCGCGCCCGGCCCGGAAACCGGTCAGTGTGCCGAACGGCGGCCGCGCCTCCCGTACGTGGGCGTAGTCGACCGCCACCGCGAGCCCTTCGGACAAGGTGGCGACCGCCCGCGCCCACGCCTCGTCGCGCGGCCGCCCGATCTCCGCGCGGCTGCCGGGACCGGCCGACGGCCACCAGCGGCGCAGCCACTCGGCGTCCGCTCCGGTCACCGGTGCGCCCAGCCGCTCCGTGCCGTCCACCGTCCGGACAAGCACATACCGGTCGACGCCGTCCGCGTCGGTCTCCGCGACCGGCGTCGGCACGTTGTCCAGCCACTCGTTGGCGAACAGCAGCCCCCGCACCCCCTGCGGGGGCTCGGCGCACCACTCGATCCGGGGGTCGAGACCCGGCGGCCGGGCGGCGATCTCCACCGCGTACGCCCGTACCGCGAGCCCCGTCGGGGCGATGCCCGGGAGCGCCGCCAGCACCCCCGTCAGCAGCTCGCCCCGCCCGGCCCCGAGGTCGACCAGATCGACCCGGTCCGTTCCCAGCTCCCGCGCCGTCCCGGCCAGCAGTCTGGCCACGGCGGCGGCGAACAGCGGCGAGGCATGTACGGAGGTACGGAAATGCCCGGCAGGCCCTTCGGGGCTGCGGTAGAACCCCCCGTCCCCGTACAAAGCGGCCTGTGCCGCCTCCTGCCACCCACACCACTCATCCGTCACGGAGCCAAGTCTCCACCCTGGGGAGTATGGTCCCGAGAACCGGATCGGCCCTTCGGCTGACCCAGTCACCTGTCGGCCTTCCCTACGCTGGGTCACGTGCAGCGCCTCTACGACTTCATCCGCAGACACCCGACGGGCGTCGACATCTCCTGGGCTGTCGTCCTCCTCGGTCTCTCCGGCCTGTCCGTGGTGGCCGACTCGAGCCGCGGATCGGAGCGGCTCCCCGCCGTGCCGGTCATCATCGGCCTCTGCCTGGTCGTCGCGCTGCGCCGCAGGGCACCGGAGAAGATGCTGCTGCTCGCCGTCACGATGGGCGTCGCGCAGCTGGCGTTCGGTGTCAGACCGAGCGTCGCGAACTTCGCCATGCTGGTGATCACCTTCACCGTGGCCACGGTCGGTGAGCGCTGGGCGTCCCGGCTCGCGCTGGTCTGCAGTCTCTGTGCGGCCGGTGTCTCACAGCTGCGCTGGCCGGACGAGATGCGGGGCAGCTGGGCGCAGGAGGTCTTCGTCGTCGTCGTCATGACGGTGCCGTTCGTGCTGGCCTGGGTGCTCGGCGACTCGATGCGGACCCGTCGGGCGTACTTCGACCAGCTGGAAGAGCGCGCTGCCCGGCTGGAGCGGGAGCGCGAGGCGCAGTCGAAGGTCGCGGTGGCCGCCGAGCGGGCCCGTATCGCCCGCGAACTGCACGATGTCGTCGCACACAACGTCTCCGTCATGGTGGTGCAGGCCGACGGTGCGGCGTACGTGATGGACGCGGCGCCCGACCAGGCCCGGCAGGCCCTGGAGACGATCTCCAGCACCGGCAGGCAGGCCCTCGCCGAGATGCGCCGGCTGCTCGGCGTGCTGCGGACCGGCGACGCCCGGGAGAGCGGGGAGTACGTCCCGCAGCCCGACGTCGAGCAGATCGAGGAACTGATCGAGCAGGTCAGGCAGACCGGCCTGGCAGTGGACTTCAAGATCGAGGGCACCCCGCGCCCGCTCCCCAGCGGGGTCGAGCTGACCGCGTACCGCATCGTGCAGGAGGCCCTGACCAACACCCGCAAGCACGGGGGCCCGGACGCCGGTGCGAGTGTGCGGCTGGTCTACTTCGACGACGGGCTCGGGCTGCTGGTCGAGGACGACGGCCGGGGCGCCGCGCACGAACTGTACGAGGACGGCGGCGCCGACGGCGCGGGCCACGGGATGATCGGCATGCGCGAGCGGGTCGGCATGGTCGGCGGCACGCTCGACGCCGGGCCGCGCCCCGGCGGCGGTTTCCGGATCAGCGCGCTGCTGCCGCTCAAGCCCGCCCACTAGCCGGCTGACCCTTGCTGGACAGGAACAGGAGACAAGGACCCTCATGGCGATCCGCGTGATGCTCGTCGACGACCAGGTGCTGCTGCGCACCGGCTTCCGGATGGTGCTCGCAGCCCAGCCGGACATGGAGGTCGTCGCCGAGGCCGGCGACGGCGCGGAGGCGATCGAGAACCTTCGTTCCACCGCCGTGGACGTGGTGCTGATGGACGTCCGCATGCCGAGGCTGGACGGCGTCGAGGCGACCCGGCGCATCTGTGGCGGGCCCGGTGCGCCCAAGGTGCTCATCCTGACCACCTTCGACCTCGACGAGTACGCCTTCTCCGGGCTGAAGGCGGGGGCCAGCGGCTTCATGCTCAAGGACGTGCCGCCGGGCGAGCTGCTCGCCGCGATCCGTTCGGTGCACAGCGGAGACGCGGTCGTCGCCCCGTCCACCACGCGGCGACTGCTCGACCGCTTCTCGCCCCTGCTGCCGAGCAGCGGCAGCGAACCGCAGCACAAGGACGTCGGCAAGCTCACCGACCGCGAACGCGAGGTGATGCTGCTGGTGGCGCAGGGCCTGTCGAACGGCGAGATCGCGGCACGCCTGGTGCTGTCCGAGGCGACGGTGAAGACGCACGTCGGCCGCATCCTCACCAAGCTGAATCTGCGCGACCGGGTGCAGGTCGTCGTCCTCGCGTACGAGACGGGGCTGGTGCGGGCCGGCGGGGGCGGGGCGGGCTGACCGGCATCGCGGCCTCTCCGCGGGACCGTCCGGGCTCAGGCACGGGCGGCCGGACCGGGCCCACGGCGCCCGGTGCCGCTCACCGCAGCACACCCTCCAGGAAGTCGCTGCCGAGCCGGGCCACCACAGTCAGGTCCAGTTGGTGCAGCACGTAGCGGCCGCGGCGTCGCGTGGTGACCAGGCCGGCCTTCTTCAGTACCGAAAGATGCCGGGAGACCTCGGGCGCCGTGATGCTGTGCGAGTCGGCGAGTTCACCGGTGGTGTACGGGGAACGGGCGAGGTTGCGGCACAGGCGCATCCGCAGGGGGTGGGCCAGCGCCTCCATCCGCAGCTGCAGGAGCTCGACCGAGGCGGGGGACGGCAGCTCCGGGCGGTGCACCGGGTAGTGGATCACCGGGCGCCAGCCGGGTGCGTGCAGCACCATCAGATGCGGCCAGCCGAAGCTGGACGGTATGAGGGTCAGCCCGGCGCCGATGGACGGGTCGGTCGCGGTGGTCGAGCCCTCGGTCATCTTGTCGACGCTGATCCGGCTGCCGCTCTCGTCGAGCGAGAGCGCTGCGGACACCGCGCCCAGCGCCTCGCCGACGCCCTTGCGGCGCAGCAGATCCTTCTTGTGCCGGGCGTCGGCGACCAGCTGGACCTGGACCCGGCGCCAGGTGTCCGCGAAGAACGCCTCGTCGCAGTCCTCGAAGAGGCGCCGGACCCAGCGGCGTACGGGGGCGGGGTCGGCCAGCAACTGCTGGGTGAACTCCACCTGTCGCGGACCGCGCGCCGCCGCCATGTCCAGGGCGCGGGCGCGCATGCCCGGGTCGCTGAGCGGGGAGGGGGCGCCGATCCCGTACAGGCTGGCGCAGGTGAACTCCAGGGCGGAGGCGACGAACCGCTCGTCGTCCAGCCGGTCGAGGGTGTCGAGGTCCTCGGCGAGCGTCGCCCCGGTCCGGCCGTCGCCGCCGCGGACTCCGGCGAACGGCATGAAGACGTCCGAGAACGTGTTCCGCCACAGGAACTCGGCCTCGTGCAGCCGGTCGGCCAGGTCCGGCTCCAGCGCACTGCCGGTCGCCGTCGCCCAGCCGTGCAGGCCGGGGTGGTGCCCCGGCTCGGAGAGCGCATGCAGCGCGAGCCCCAGTTCGGCGAGGGGCGAGGTCTCGAAGACGATGCGTTCCGACGGCAGTCCCGCGATGTCGATGTTCACGCTCACCTCTCCATAGTGCGGGGTGCGGCGAGAGCGTCACGCGCCATTTGACGGTGGTCGTCAATCGACGGGCCGGACCCGCCGGAGCGGCCCAGGCTGAGGTCATGGACGCGATACAGCAACACATGATCGACAGCTACCGCGCAGCTCAGCACGGGGAAGCGCCGCCGCCACTGCCTGGCCGGCACGACTGGGAGGTCGTGCGGCAGGCCCGCGACGCCCGCCGCTTCGAAGCGGTGGTCGAAGGCCGCCCGGCGTACCGCCGCTGGAGAGCGGCCCTCCGAGAACGCCTCACCCGCCGCCTGCCGGGCACCGTCGGCCGGTCCGGCAGCCCCGCCCGGCGCGTCGGCCCCGGCACTTCCGGCCCGTCCGGCGTGTGAGGACGGAACGGGTGCTCGGACGACCGGGGAGCTCGCTGACCGGGGCGGTGACCTTGGCGTCACCGGCCGGCCCGTCCGGCGGCCGAGGACGGAAAGGCCCTCCGGACGGCTGGGGCACGCACCTCGCGGCGTTGTCGTCCCTCACCATGGCTCCTTCCCCAAGCTCTCGGCTTCGCTCGAGCAGGGGAGACCCCATCCGGCTCAATCCTCCGCCTTGCCAGGCTTGCCCCTCGCCCCGCTCCTTCCTCCACCCCACCTATGTGCGCGGCCCCTAAGCCAGTCGCCGCACGAACTCCCCCACGGCTTCCCGTACATCCCGTTTCGTCCACTCCAGCCCCGCCTCCGCCACCGTGACCTCCGTGTACGAGATCCCGGGCGGCCCCGCGGCGGCCGGGTGCCACCTGTGGAAGAGCGCCACGCCCGTCTCCTCCGCCTGTCGCACTGCCGTCTCCGTCAGAACATCCGCCGGGTACGGCAGCCACACCTGGAACTGATGCGTGTGAGGCGGTTCCGGATGCACCCGGAACCACGGCACCGCGGACTCCGCGAACTCCTCGGTCAGCGCCCCGGCCACCACCTTCGCCTGCGCCACGTACGAAGCCAGTTTCGGCAGCTCCCGTTCCAGACCGATCAGCGCGGCCAGCGCCGCCGGGAACTGCTGGAAGAGCTGCCCGCCGTACCGGTGGCGCCAGGTGCGTGCCTCCTCGATCAGGGACTCGGGACCGGCGAGCGCCGCCCCCGACAGCCCGCCGAGGCTCTTGTAGAACGACACGTACACGCTGTCCGCCAGCGCCGCGATCTCCGGCAGCCCGCGCCCGAACCGGGGGGCGCACTCCCACAGCCTCGCGCCGTCTATGTGCACCACCGCATCACGTTCGCGCGCGGCCGTCACCACGGCCTCCAGCTCCTCCCACTCCGGCAGGACGAATCCGGCGTCGCGCAGCGGCAGCTCCAGCATCAGCGTGCCGAAGGGTTCGGCGAAGTCGCGGATCTCCTCCGCGGTGGGCAGTCGCGGCGCGGACGTCGGGTGGACGGTACGCAGCCCGCTCACCACCTCCAGCGCGCCGCGCTCGTGCACCTCGGGGTGGGCGAGCGGGTGCAGCGCCACGGTCGGATTGCCGGTGCGCCCCGCCCAGCAGCGCAGGGCGACCTGCTGCGCCATCGTCCCGGTCGGGAAGAACGCCGCGGCCTCCATGCCCAGCAGCCCGGCGACCCGCGTCTCCAGTTGGGCGACGACGCCGTCACCGTAGATGTCCACAGGCTGGTCCGGGTCGGCGACGGACGGGGCGTGCGCGGCGAGGTCGGTCAGCTGTTCTCCGAGGGTGCGGTCGGCGTTCGGCCGCGCCAGGATCCGCTCGGCCCGCCGCCAGGCGCCGAACCGGCGAAGGCGCTCCGCCCGTTCGTCGTCCGGGGAGCCACCCCGTACCTCGTCGCTTACCTGCACCTGCTCATCCGTGTCTGCCATGGGACGATCATCACGCAGAGTGCCACCCCGGCCCACACCTTTTCGCGGCCCCTGCCCCGCCGACGATCCACGTGTTCGTCCACAGCCTGTGGACGGCCGGGAGCCCCGACGAAACGCTGGCGTAGCATGCAAAGAAATCGTCCGGTACCCCCCGCGGACTGGAACGGAAGGCCATCGCCGCGTGAACGCAACAACACCCAGGGAGCCCCTCGACGCGAGGGACCGCCCCGCCCGACTCACCGTCGGCGTCGTCGGCGCGGGCCGTGTCGGCCCCGCCCTCGCTGCATCCCTGCAGCTCGCCGGGCACCGCCCGGTCGCCGTCTCGGGTGTCTCCGACGCGTCCGTGCGCCGCGCTGCCGCGCTTCTGCCCGACGTCCCCCTCGTGCAGCCCGCAGAGGTGCTCGCCCGCGCCGAGCTGGTGCTGCTGACTGTTCCCGACGACGCCCTGCCCGGCCTGGTCGAGGGCCTCGCCGAGACGGGCGCGGTCCGCCCGGGACAGCTGATCGTCCACACGTCGGGGCGCTACGGGACCCGGGTCCTGGACCCCGCACTGCGGGCCGGCGCCCTGCCGCTCGCCCTGCACCCGGCGATGACGTTCACCGGCACCGCCGTCGACGTACAGCGGCTGGCCGGCTGCTCCTTCGGAGTCACCGCCCCCGAGGAGCTGCGGCTCGCCGCCGAGGCTTTGGTCATCGAGATGGGCGGCGAACCGGAATGGATCGCGGAGGAGTCCCGTCCGCTCTACCACGCGGCGCTCGCCCTCGGCGCGAACCACCTGGTCACCCTGGTCGCCCAGTCGATGGAGCTGCTGCGCACGGCAGGGGTCGCGGCCCCCGACCGGATGCTCGGCCCGCTCCTCGGCGCCGCACTCGACAACGCGCTGCGCTCCGGTGACAACGCGCTGACCGGCCCGGTGGCCCGCGGCGACGCAGGCACGGTCGCCGCGCACATCGGCGAGCTGCGCAGGCACGCCCCGCAGACCGTGGCCGGTTACCTTGCCATGGCCCGTGCCACCGCCGACCGGGCGCTCGCGCACGGCCTGCTCAAGCCGGAACTCGCAGAAGACCTGCTCGGTGTCCTGTCCGACGGCGGGACCGGTGCGGGCGGCGCGGGCAGCACAGGACCGGGAGGGATCCGATGAACACGACCGGAGCGACCACGCTGCTGCGTACGGCGGCCGAACTCGACGCGTTCGGCGCACGCACAGGGCCGCGGGCCCTCGTCATGACGATGGGCGCCCTGCACGAGGGCCACGCCACCCTGATCCGTGCCGCACGCACCGCCGCGGGCCCGGACGGCCAGGTCGTCGTCACCGTCTTCGTCAACCCGCTGCAGTTCGGTGAAGCGGCGGACCTCGACCGCTACCCCCGTACCCTCGACGCCGATCTCGCCGTCGCGGGCGCGGCCGGCGCCGACGCCGTCTTCGCCCCGTCCGTCGACGAGGTCTACCCCGGTGGCGAACCGCAGGTCAGGATAGACGCGGGCCCGATGGGCGAGCGTCTGGAAGGTGCGTCCCGCCCCGGACACTTCGACGGGATGCTGACCGTCGTCGCCAAGATGCTGCACCTCACCCGCCCCGATGCGGCGTACTTCGGGCAGAAGGACGCCCAGCAGCTGGCGCTGATCCGCCGCATGGTGCGCGATCTGAACTTCCCGGTGGAGATCGTCGGGGTGGAGACGGTCCGCGAGCCCGACGGCCTCGCGCTCTCCAGCCGCAACCGTTTCCTCGACGTCGAGGAGCGCCGCACCGCCCTCGCTCTTTCCCGGGCCCTGTTCGCCGCCCGGGACCGGCTGGCCGCCCAGCAGGCGCTGCACGCCCGCGCCCAGACCACCACGGCGACGACGGGCCGGGCCGCCGCGCTCACCCGGCTCGGCGAGGTCCGCGCGGCCGCCGACACCCAGGCGGTGGCTTGGGCCCGGCCCGACGACGGACCCGCGGCGGTACGCGCAGCCGCACGCACGATCCTCGACGACGCGGCCGCCGCGCAGCCCCCGCTCGCACTGGACTATCTGGCGCTTGTGGACCCGGCCGACTTCACCGAGATCCCCGATGACCGGACCAGCGGTGACGCGATCCTCGCCGTTGCCGCACGGGTGGGTGCCACCCGACTCATCGACAACATCCCGCTGACCTTCGGAGCCGACACGTGACCGGAATACGGCTGACCGCCCCCGCCCCCGGCTGGGCCATCGACGCGGATGTCGTGGTGGTCGGCTCCGGCGTCGCCGGCCTCACCACCGCGCTGCGCTGCGCGGCCGCGGGTCTCGCCACCGTCGTGGTCACCAAGGCCCGCCTCGACGACGGTTCCACCCGCTGGGCGCAGGGCGGCATCGCTGCGGCACTCGGCGAGGGCGACACCCCCGAACAGCACCTGGCCGACACCCTGGTCGCGGGCGCGGGCCTGTGCGACGAGTCCGCGGTGCGGACCCTGGTCACCGAGGGCCCCGACGCCGTACGCCGCCTGATCGAGACCGGCGCGCACTTCGACACCACCGACACCGGCGACATCGCGCTCACCCGCGAAGGCGGCCACCACCGCCGCCGTATTGCCCACGCGGGCGGGGACGCGACGGGCGCAGAGATCTCCCGCGCCCTGGTCGAGGCGGTCCGCTCCGCCGCCCTCCACACCGTGGAGAACGCCCTGGTGCTGGACCTCCTGACGGACGCCGAAGGGCGTACCGCGGGCGTCACCCTGCACGTCATGGGCGAGGGCCAGCACGACGGCGTCGGCGCGGTCCACGCCCCCGCGGTGGTCCTTGCCACCGGCGGCATGGGCCAGGTCTTCTCCGCCACCACCAACCCGCCGGTCTCCACCGGCGACGGTGTCGCGCTCGCCCTGCGGGCCGGTGCGGAGGTCTCCGACCTCGAGTTCGTCCAGTTCCACCCGACGGTCCTCTTCCTCGGCGCGGACTCCGAGGGCCAGCAGCCCCTTGTATCGGAAGCGGTACGGGGCGAGGGCGCCCATCTCGTCGACGCGTCCGGTACGCGGTTCATGGTCGGACAGCACGAACTGGCGGAGCTGGCACCCCGCGACATCGTCGCCAAGGCCATCACCCGCCAGATGCAGCTGCACGGCGCGGAGCACATGTATCTCGACGCCCGCCACTTCGGCGCCGAGATGTGGGAGCAGCGGTTCCCCACGATCCTGGCGGCCTGCCGCGCCAACGGCATCGACCCGATCACCGAACCCGTCCCGGTGGCGCCCGCCGCGCACTACGCCTCCGGCGGCATCCGCACCGACCTGCGCGGCCGGACGACGGTCCCGGGCCTGTACGCGTGCGGAGAGGTCGCCTGCACGGGCGTGCACGGCGCGAACCGGCTGGCGTCCAACTCGCTCCTGGAGGGGCTGGTCTTCGCCGAGCGCATCGCTGCGGACATCGTCGCGAACGGTCCGCGCACCGCGCAGGCACCGGCCTCCGAAATGCCGGCCGCCGGACTCCCCGCCCCCTCCCCGCTCCTTGTCCCCGAGGTGCGGCCGCAGATCCAGCGAATCATGACCCAGGGCGCCGGAGTCCTCCGTTCCGCAGCCAGCCTCGCCACCGCCGCCGACGAGCTGGAGGCCCTGCACCGCAGCGCCGCCGTCGACGCCGAGGCGGCCGAGCCCAAGGTCGCGGTGCCCGGCGTCGAGGCATGGGAGGCCACCAACCTCCTCCTCGTCTCGCGCGTCCTGGTCGCTGCCGCCCGGGAGCGCGAGGAGACCCGCGGCTGCCACTGGCGCGAGGACCGGCCCGAGCGCGACGACGAGACCTGGCGCCGCCACCTCGTCGTCCGGCTGACCCCCGACCGGCAGCTGGTCCTGGCCCGTACGGAGTCCGAGGCATTCCCGCCCGTACGCGCGACGGGGGCACCAGACTGCGCAACAGCACCCACGAACCACCCCACTCACAAGGAGCCGTAACCGTGAGCACGCCCGAAGAGAATCCGCGCCCCACACCCGTGGACGTACCGCTGATCCAGATCGGCGCGCCCGCACCGGCCGCGGGCGGCTGCGGGGACGCCTGCGGCTGCGGCGGGGAGGAAGGCTATGAGCTGGACCCCCTGGAGTGCGGTCTCGACCCCGACCTCGCCCAGCTGCTCGCCGACGCGGGCCTCGACCCGGTCCAGGTCGAGGATGTCGCGCACGTCGCCATCGAGGAGGACCTCGACGGCGGTGTGGACGTCACAACCGTCGCCACGGTCTCCGAGGAGGCCATGGCCACCGGTGACTTCACCGCCCGCGAGGCCGGTGTCATCGCAGGTCTGCGCGTCGCCGAGGCCGTCCTCTCCATCGTCTGCACGGCCGAGTTCGAGGTCGAGCGCCATGTCGAGGACGGCGACCGCGTCGTCCCCGGCCAGAAGCTGCTGACCGTCACCACCCGCACCCGTGACCTGCTCACCGGCGAGCGCAGCGCGCTCAACCTGCTCTGCAGGCTCTCGGGCATCGCGACCGCGACCCGCGCCTGGGCCGATGTGCTCGAAGGCACGAGGACGAAGGTCCGCGACACCCGCAAGACCACCCCGGGTCTGCGCGCCCTGGAGAAGTACGCGGTGCGCTGCGGCGGCGGCGTCAACCACCGGATGTCGCTCTCCGACGCCGCGCTGGTCAAGGACAACCACGTCATCGCGGCGGGTGGCGTCGCCGAGGCGTTCAAGCGGGTGCGGGACGAGTTCCCGGACGTACCGATCGAGGTCGAGGTCGACACCCTGGACCAGGTCCGCGAGGTCCTGGAGGCGGGAGCCGACCTGATCCTGCTGGACAACTTCACCCCGTCCCAGACCGAGGAGGCCGTCGCGCTCGTCGGCGGCCGCGCGGTCCTGGAGTCCTCCGGCCGGCTCACCCTCGACACCGCCCGTGCCTACGCCGCCACAGGCGTCGACTACCTGGCCGTGGGCGCGCTCACCCACTCCTCGCCGATCCTCGACATCGGCCTGGACTTCCGCGACACCGACGGGGCCGGCGTCTGATGCTGCTCACCATCGACGTCGGCAACACCCACACCGTCCTGGGCCTGTTCGACGGTGAGGAGATCGTCGAGCACTGGCGGATCTCCACCGACGCCCGCCGCACCGCGGACGAGCTCGCGGTGCTGCTCAACGGCCTGATGGGCATGCACCCGCTGCTCGGCGAGGAGCTGGGCGACGGCATCGAGGGCATCGCGATCTGCTCCACGGTCCCGGCCGTCCTGCACGAGCTGCGCGAGGTCACCCGCCGCTACTACGGCGACGTGCCCGCCGTGCTCGTCGAGCCGGGCATCAAGACGGGCGTCCCGATCCTGATGGACAACCCGAAGGAGGTCGGCGCGGACCGCATCATCAACGCGGTCGCGGCCGTCGACCTCTACGGCGGCCCGGCGATCGTCGTCGACTTCGGCACGGCGACCACCTTCGACGCGGTCTCCGTCCGGGGCGAGTACGCGGGCGGGGTCATCGCCCCCGGCATCGAGATCTCGGTCGAGGCGCTCGGCGTGAAGGGCGCCCAGCTCCGCAAGATCGAGCTGGCCCGGCCGCGCAGCGTGATCGGCAAGAACACGGTCGAGGCCATGCAGGCGGGGATCGTGTACGGCTTCGCGGGCCAGGTCGACGGCGTCGTCGAGCGCATGAAGAAGGAGCTGGCGGCCGACCCGGACGACGTCACCGTCATCGCGACCGGCGGCCTTGCTCCAATGGTGTTGGGGGAGTCCTCCGTCATCGACGAGCACGAGCCCTGGCTCACGCTCATCGGGCTGCGACTGGTGTACGAGCGCAACATCGCCCGGATGTAGGGCACGCGCCGGGTACCTGCGGGAACGGCGCGGCGGCGCGGAGGCCGCCGCCGCGCCGCCGTCGCCCAGCTAAACAGATTTTGTCCATTTAGCACGTATTGTCGCGTTATGCCCACGCCTTACGGATCACGCGGCGGTATGGCGTTCAGCGCGGACGAGCTGCGTGTGCTCCGACGCGCCCTCGCCAACGCCCTCCGCCCCACGCCCCTGCCCGACGAGGACGTCCAGGACTGCCTGCGGCTCGCGAGTTCCCTGGACGAGGCGGCCGGGGAGGCGGGACGGCTGCGTGCGTTCCTCCTCGCCGACCTCGTCCGCTACCGCGACGCCCTCCCAGGCTCGGTCACCAACTATCTGGAGCTGCTCCAGGATGCCCTGGCCGCCGGATACGACCCCCGCCCGGAGGATCTGGCCGCCCTGCGCACCCAACGGGGCAGACCGGTTGCCGCAGCGCTCCTGGAGCGCTGCCACGTGCTCGCCGAGCGGTCGGTGCGGGCCCGTCTCGCCGGACGCGCCGTACCCGCGACAGCACCCGCCCCACGCGGCCGCCTGCTCGCCCTCCCCGGCGGCCGGGCCGCGACCGCGGAACCCGAAAAGCCGAAGACCCCGGCGGCCCCGGCCCGTCCCGTGCCGCCGTCCGAACGCCCCGCCCCGAAGCCCTCGGAAGTCTTCCCGCCCCGCCGCCGGCCCGTCCCGCCCCCGCAGCAACGCGCCGCGGGGTAGCCGCGCCGGACGACGGAGGGGTCGCGCGGAAGTCCGTACCGGGATCGCTACTCTGGATCCCATGGACTACGTATCCGCGCTCGTGCCCCCCGTGGTGATGGCCGCCTTCTTCATCGGCCTCGTCGTGACGATCGTCAAGAGCCAGGGCGGCCCGAACAAGGCCAAGGAGGACGCGGCCGTGGACTCGGCGCTCAGCGGCGCCGAGGCGGCGCAGCAGGCACCGCGGACCGAAGGCGTCTGACCGGTACGGCGCGTACCGCACCTCGCGTACCGCATGAAGGGCGTGCGGCTCATCAGGAGCCGCACGCCCTTTTGTCGCCCAAATAACCGGCCATTCCAGACATCTAGCACTAAGGTGACGCTGTGCCTCGCCAATTGGGAGAGCTGGAAGACGCCGTGATGACACGGGTCTGGCAATGGAACCGTCCGGTCACCGTGCGGGAAGTCCTTGAGGACCTTCAGAAGGAACGGTCCATCGCGTACACGACCGTCATGACGGTAATGGACAATCTCCACCAGAAGGGCTGGGTGCGCAGGGAAGTCGAAGGCCGCGCATATCGATATACGGCGGTCTCCACCCGCGCCGCCTACTCGGCCGCACTGATGAACGAAGCCTGGTCCCACAGCGACAACCCCGCCGCCGCTCTTGTCGCCTTCTTCGGCATGATGTCCGCCGAGCAGCGGGAAGCACTCAGTGACGCCATGCGGATCGTATCGCCGGAGCTGACGGAGACCGGCGATCGCCCGGCCGATGACACGGACACGGAGTCCGGGCGATAGCGTCGGGGCATGCCCTCAGAGCTTCCGCATACGGATTTCCGTACCGAACCGTCGGTTATGAACGCGGCCATCACCGTCCGGCGTGCCCGGACGGGCGATGTTCCCTCGGTCCGCCGTCTCCTCGACGGGTACGTGCGCGAAGGCATCCTGCTCGACAAAGCGACGGTGACGCTTTACGAGGACATCCAGGAGTTCTGGATCGCGGAACGCGACGAGGACGCCCGCGTCATCGGCTGCGGCGCACTCCATGTGATGTGGGAAGACCTTGCGGAAGTCCGTACTCTCGCGGTCGATCACAGTATCAAGGGCGCCGGAGTGGGGCATCAAGTACTGGACAAGCTGTTGCAGACCGCCCGCTGGCTGGGTGTGCGCCGGGTTTTCTGTCTCACCTTCGAAGTCGACTTCTTCGCCAAGCACGGCTTCGTGGAGATCGGAGAGACGCCGGTCGACACAGATGTCTACAGCGAGCTGCTGCGTTCCTATGACGAGGGCGTAGCAGAGTTCCTCGGTCTCGAACGGGTGAAGCCGAACACCTTGGGTAACAGCCGGATGCTTCTGCACCTGTGACCGTCGGAAGGTGCCGGAACCCTATGTCCGAATCGCGCATGTTTCCCGTGTTCTTGCGCTCCTGAACCTCTCCCAGGGGTTTGTGTTTTCCGGGGAAAAGCGGTTTCCTTTCCGCGTACTGCATTTTCGATGAAAGGAAATCCGGTGGCACAGAAGGTTCAGGTCCTTCTTGTCGATGACCTCGACGGTGGCGAGGCGGACGAGACGGTGACGTTCGCTCTGGATGGCAAGACGTACGAGATTGACCTCACCACGACCAACGCGGACAAGCTCCGTGGTCTTCTTGAGCCGTACACCAAGGGTGGCCGGCGTACCGGCGGCCGTGCCGCGGCGGGTCGTGGCAAGGGTCGCGCCGTTACTGGTGGCAACAAGGACACCGCCGAGATCCGTAAGTGGGCGCGCGAGAACGGTCACAATGTGAATGACCGTGGTCGTGTTCCGGCAGAGATCCGCGAGGCTTACGAGAAGGCCAACGGCTGAACTGCCGACCGATCCGTCGACAGTTCCTTTGCCGACAGCTCCACTGCCGGTTGCACCGTTGTCGTCCGCCCCGTCCGGGCATGCATCAACCGGGCACGGTGGCATTCCGTTGCCACCGCGTCCACGAGCCGTACGAGATCGGGAGCACCCCCACCCCTGCTCCCGAGGCCGGCGAGGGCCGGGAGCTCCGGCTTCCCCTCGTGCCGCAGCTCGGGGGGCCGCAGCCATGCGGCGGCCCCCGGCGAGCGAGGAGTCCAGCCGGGCGGCGTCGGTGCAATGATCTTCCCGCCCGTACCGACGGCGGTCAGCGCGAGGGAGACCCCGCCCCACTCCAGCCAGTCGAGCAGTCCCGGCAGCTCGTCGGCGCTCCCCGCGGCCACCAGCAGCCCCATGGTCCGCCCCGTCAGCGCCACGGGCCCCGTGTGCCCCAATCGCCGCAGCGCCGCGTACCCCGCGGCCGCAGGCAGTTCCAGGACATCGAACCGCAGCCCGGTCGGCAACTGCACCGGAGCGGTCCCTTCTGTCGGCCAGCCGAGTTCGTGCTCGTACCACCACGCACAGTCACCGTTGCGCTCGCCGGCGAGCGCTGCGCGTGGGGGCGGGACGGTGAGGGCCATGCCCGAAGAACTGCTGAGCGGCCTCAAGGGTTACGCAGAGTCGGCAAATGTGTGCATAGCGTGTCCACGACGGGGGTGGATGGGAGTGTACGAGCGCATTTCCGGGCGCAAGAATGTTCGCCCGTAGCGGAGGGAACCGGCGCGAGCCGCATGGACTGTCTGTAATTGCGGGTAAGAACATCCCTAGTGGGGAGGGGCGACACGCGGCTCGGCACGTCTCACGTTCGCCATCGGCGTACTGGCGATAGGGGTATCTGCCTGGCCTGCGGGAACATCGTCTCGCACCATCGGGTTGGAGCAGTTGTCGGCGTTCGGGGCAGGAGGCCAAGGACGGGTGTCGGCAGTTGGAATGAGCGGTCCCCGCTTGCGGGACTAAGCTGCGGAAGGACAGGGAGGGGACCGACCCCTTACTGCCTGACCGCTCTGAGGAGCGATTAACGATGTTCGAGAGGTTCACCGACCGCGCGCGGCGGGTTGTCGTCCTGGCTCAGGAAGAAGCCCGGATGCTCAACCACAACTACATCGGCACCGAGCACATCCTCCTGGGCCTTATCCACGAGGGTGAGGGTGTCGCCGCTAAGGCCCTGGAGAGCCTCGGGATTTCGCTCGAGGCGGTCCGCCAGCAGGTGGAGGAGATCATCGGTCAGGGCCAGCAGGCCCCGTCCGGGCACATCCCCTTCACTCCCCGAGCCAAGAAGGTCCTGGAGCTGTCGCTCCGCGAGGCCCTTCAGCTTGGCCACAATTACATCGGCACGGAGCACATCCTGCTCGGCCTGATCCGCGAGGGCGAGGGCGTCGCCGCCCAGGTCCTCGTGAAGCTGGGCGCCGACCTGAACCGGGTGCGGCAGCAGGTCATCCAGCTGCTCTCCGGGTACTCGGGAGGCAAGGAGGCGGCCACCGCAGGCGGCCCCGCGGAGGGCACGCCCTCCACTTCCCTGGTGCTCGACCAGTTCGGCCGGAACCTCACCCAGGCTGCTCGCGAATCCAAGCTCGACCCGGTCATCGGGCGCGAGAAGGAGATCGAGCGGGTCATGCAGGTGCTCTCCCGCCGTACCAAGAACAACCCGGTCCTCATCGGCGAGCCCGGCGTCGGCAAGACGGCGGTCGTCGAGGGCCTGGCGCAGGCCATCGTCAAGGGCGAGGTGCCCGAGACCCTCAAGGACAAGCACCTCTACACCCTCGACCTCGGCGCGCTGGTCGCCGGTTCCCGCTACCGCGGTGACTTCGAGGAGCGCCTGAAGAAGGTCCTCAAGGAGATCCGCACCCGCGGCGACATCATCCTGTTCATCGACGAGCTCCACACCCTCGTGGGTGCGGGCGCCGCCGAGGGCGCGATCGACGCCGCCAGCATCCTCAAGCCCATGCTGGCGCGAGGTGAGCTCCAGACGATCGGTGCGACGACGCTCGACGAGTACCGCAAGCACCTGGAGAAGGACGCCGCTCTCGAGCGCCGCTTCCAGCCCATCCAGGTCGCGGAGCCGTCGCTGCCGCACACCATCGAGATCCTCAAGGGTCTGCGCGACCGCTACGAGGCCCACCACCGCGTCTCCATCACGGACGAGGCGCTGGTCCAGGCCGCGACGCTGGCCGACCGCTACATCTCGGACCGCTTCCTGCCGGACAAGGCGATCGACCTGATCGACGAGGCCGGTTCCCGGATGCGTATCCGCCGGATGACCGCGCCGCCGGACCTCCGCGAGTTCGACGAGAAGATCGCGGGTGTCCGCCGTGACAAGGAGTCGGCCATCGACTCCCAGGACTTCGAGAAGGCAGCGTCCCTCCGCGACAAGGAGAAGCAGCTGCTGGCGGCGAAGGCCAAGCGGGAGAAGGAGTGGAAGGCCGGCGACATGGACGTCGTCGCCGAGGTCGACGGCGAGCTCATCGCCGAAGTCCTGGCCACTGCCACCGGCATCCCGGTCTTCAAGCTGACGGAGGAGGAGTCCTCCCGACTGCTGCGCATGGAAGACGAGCTCCACAAGCGCGTCATCGGCCAGAAGGACGCCATCAAGGCCCTCTCGCAGGCGATCCGCCGTACGCGAGCCGGTCTGAAGGACCCGAAGCGCCCCGGTGGCTCGTTCATCTTCGCCGGCCCGTCCGGTGTCGGTAAGACCGAGCTCTCCAAGACGCTCGCCGAATTCCTCTTCGGCGACGAGGACGCGCTGATCTCCCTCGACATGTCGGAGTTCAGCGAGAAGCACACGGTTTCCCGCCTCTTCGGTTCTCCCCCCGGTTACGTGGGTTACGAAGAGGGCGGCCAGCTCACCGAGAAGGTGCGCCGCAAGCCGTTCTCCGTCGTCCTCTTCGACGAGGTCGAGAAGGCCCACCCCGATATCTTCAATTCCCTGCTCCAGATTCTGGAAGACGGTCGCCTGACCGACTCCCAGGGCCGGGTCGTGGACTTCAAGAACACGGTCATCATCATGACGACCAACCTCGGGACCCGGGACATCTCCAAGGGCTTCAACCTGGGCTTCGCCGCCCAGGGCGACGTCAAGACCGGCTACGAGCGGATGAAGAACAAGGTCAACGAAGAGCTCAAGCAGCACTTCCGTCCAGAGTTCCTCAACCGTGTCGACGACACGGTCGTCTTCCACCAGCTCACCGAGGAAGACATCATCCAGATCGTCGACCTCATGATCGCCAAGGTGGACGAGCGCCTGAAGGACCGCGACATGGGCATCGAGCTCAGCTCGGAAGCCAAGTCGCTCCTGGCGAAGAAGGGCTACGACCCCGTGATGGGCGCCCGGCCGCTGCGCCGGACGATCCAGCGCGAGATCGAGGACATCCTCTCCGAGAAGATCCTCTTCGGTGAGCTGCGCCCCGGTCACATCGTGGTCGTCGGCACCGAGGGCGAGGGCGAGGAGAAGAAGTTCACCTTCCGCGGCGAGGAGAAGTCGGCGCTGCCCGACGTCCCGCCGATCGAGCAGGCGGCAGGCGGCGCCGGCCCGAACCTGACGAAGGACGTGTAAGGGCGCGCTGAGCGTCCGAGCATCCGAAGGGGCTGCCCCGGGACCGTTTCGTACGGTTCCGGGGGCAGCCCCTTCGCCGTGCCGCCGGAAGCACGATGAACCCGGGTTCCACATCCAGCAGTCCGTTGACCAGAGCGGGGTGTTCACGGCGGCCGCAGTGGCCGGCCGCCAGGGTGGGGGAGGCCTTGCGGGTGCGGCCCGTCGCACGGGACGCGTCGGCGCCCGCCTCCACCACTCAGGCCGGGTCAGTGCGGTCGCTGGTCATCGCGCTCCCCGCCCCGGGAGCTGAGCGCCTACCGTGACAGCGCAGTCAGGTTGTATGCCGAATGTCCCGAATCGGACGGTCTTCGGCCCCGTCGGTAGTGACAAGGCGCACACCCCCTTGGCCCCCTCCTATGAGGCATAGGAGACGGGGTCGTGATCGCGGAAGGGGCCTTCGCCGCGCGGTGGAACGGGACCTTCGGTGCGACGGAAGGGGAGGCCCGAAACGCTGCAACATGCCCGTTTCTGGCTGTTTTGAGCTGGGGTTAAACCTGTTCAGTCGAGGAGATTCGGCTGAGTTGCGTGTCGAGGATCCCGGGCCCGCGGTAATGAGTTCCCTGGGGCACGAATACGGCTTTTCTTCGTAGATGGGGTATTTGGGCGCAAGTGGGGTGGCGGGTTACCAAGGGATGGCCGGCCCGGCGGACAAGCCGGGCCCACTCGCATCCGGAGGATCCCCGCTTATGTCGAAGCGCGTTACGTTCCAGCACTCCCGCCGCCCGTCCATGTCCCGTGTCCGTGGCGCCGTAGTGGCAGCCGGCCTGGGGACGTCGATGGTTCTCGGTGCGGGCGCTGCGTTCGCGGCCGCCCCGGCGAGCGCCCCCGACACCGCGAATCTGATCGGCAATACAGCGGCCGACTCGGTCGCCGCGCAGGCGGCCGCGCAGGCCAAGGCGGCGATCAAGAAGGCCTCTGCGGCGCAGCAGGCCGCACGCGGCTCTGCCAAGGAAGCCGCCGGCAAGGCGGCCTCCTGGATGACGCCGGTCCGCCACTACACGCTGAGCGCCTCCTTCGGCACTGACGGCAGCCGCTGGGCTCACAAGCACTCCGGCCAGGACTTCGCCGTGCCGATCGGGACCACGGTCAAGGCCGCGCACTCCGGCACCGTCGTGAAGGCCGGCCCGAACGGCGGCGGCGACGGTCCCGCGTACGGCAACGCCATCGTGATCAAGCACGGTAACGGCACGTACTCGCAGTACGCGCACCTGTCGCGGATCGACGTGCGCATAGGCCAGACCGTGAGCACGGGCGAGAAGATCGCCCTCTCGGGCAACACCGGTAACTCCAGCGGCCCGCACCTGCACTTCGAGATCCGTCACACCGCCAACTACGGTTCGGCGATCAACCCGGTCTCGTTCCTGCACCGGCAGGGCGTCACGGTCTGACCCGACCTGACGACCGCCACCACGGCCCGGACCCGCTCGCGCCGGGCGGGCGACGCCACTTTCGAAACACGTCCTAGTGCCGCGACCGGCAAGGTTTGCCCCGTCGCGACGCCCGGCACGCGCGCTCGCGGCGTTGGCCAAAAGCCCAGGTAGCTCCTTCCCCAGGCTCTCAACTTCGTTCGAGCAGGGGAGACCCCATTCAAGGGCTTTTCGGCCGCCTTGCGATCACACGCACTGGCCGCCGCTCCTTGACGGGCAAACCTTGCCGGTCGCGGCACTAGCTCGTGGGGCCCGGGCTGTGAGCTTGGGTGATGAGATCGAAGGCGACTTCGAGGACGGCTTTGCGCTTGTCCTCGGGGTCGCCGTCGGAGTCCTTGAGGGCGAACATGCCCGCGTGCAGCGCGAAGAGTGCGGTGAAGCAGCGCACCTGGTCGGTCAGCGACGCGTCGGGCTCCTTGATCAGATCGACGAGGGTCACGATGCGGCCCTTGATGGTCTCTCCGATGCTGAGATCCCGTATGGTCGCCTGGTTCTCCTGCATGAACCGGAAGAGCGGCGCCGCCGCGGCCAGTGCGCCGCTGTAGCGGACCAGGATCTCCTTCTTCGTCTCCAGGGTGCGCGGCTGTTCCTTGCCCCAGGCGATCAGCTCCTCGACGGGCCGGTTGAGGTCCTCGAAGATGCTGATGAGGATGTCTTCCTTGGTCTTGAAGTGGTAGTACAGCGCCGCCTTGGTGACGTCCAGCTTCTCGGAGATCTCGCGCAGTGAGGTCTTCTCGTAGCCCTGCTCGGCGAAGAGCTCCAGGGCGACGTCCTGAATACGCTGGCGCGTATTGCCCCGGCGTGGCTGCGGTGTGCTGCCCATGGTGCGCTCCCCAAAGAACTTGCTTGACGCCCGGCTAGTTACGGGTCTACTTTCCCCAGTGTAGTCAACTAGCCGGGCGGCAAGTAAGGGTCCGGCTAACAGGGGATCAGGGGAGTGGGGAACCATGTCGGACCTGAAGAAGGCGGCGGGCGGGAAGCCGGGCGGCCGAGCAGCCGAGAAGACTGCCGACGAGCCGCCCGCCGCACCCGAACCGCAGCAGCGCAGCGTCCGGGTGGTGATGCTCGCCCTGATGATCACCATGCTGCTGGCCATGCTCGACAACCTGATCGTCGGCACCGCCATGCCGACCATCGTCGGTGACCTCGGGGGCCTGGAGCATCTGTCCTGGGTCGTCACCGCGTACACCCTGGCCACCGCGGCCTCGACCCCGATCTGGGGCAAGCTCGGCGACATGTACGGACGCAAGGGCATCTTCCTCACGTCCATCGTGCTCTTCCTGATCGGCTCCGTGCTGAGCGGCATGGCCCAGGACATGGGCCAGCTGATCGGCTTCCGCGCGGTCCAGGGGCTCGGCGCGGGCGGCCTGATGGTCGGTGTCATGGCCATCATCGGTGACTTGGTGCCGCCCCGCGAGCGCGGCAAGTACCAGGGAATGATGGCCGGTGTGATGGCGATCGCCATGATCGGCGGGCCACTCGTCGGCGGCACCATCACCGACCACCTCGGCTGGCGCTGGAGCTTCTACATCAACCTGCCGTTGGGTGCCGTCGCCCTCGCCATGGTCACCGCCGTACTGCACCTGCCGAACAGGAAGCGCACCCCGGCGAAGGTCGACTACCTCGGCGCCGGGCTGCTGACTCTCGGCATCACCGCGATCGTGCTGGTCACCACCTGGGGCGGTTCGGAGTACGCGTGGGGCTCCGCCGTGATCATGGAGCTCATCGCGATCGGTGTCGTCTCGCTCGTCGGCTTCCTCTTCGTGGAGACGAAGGCCGCAGAACCGATCATTCCGCTGCACATCTTCCGCAACCGCAACTTCACACTGATGTCGGTCGTCGGTTTCATGTCCGGCTTCGTGATGTTCGGAGCGGTGCTCTTCCTGCCGCTGTTCCAGCAGTCCGTCCAGGGTGCGTCCGCGACCAACTCCGGTCTGCTGCTCCTGCCGATGCTGCTGTCGATGATGGTCGTCTCACTGATCGCCGGACGGGTCACCACCAGCAGCGGCAAGTACAAGATCTTCCCCATCGTCGGCTCCATCCTGATGGTGGCCGGCCTGTTCCTGCTCTCGCAGATGAACACCGGCACCACCCGCTTCACCTCCGGCGTCTACATGGCGGTCCTCGGCGCGGGCATGGGCTTCCTGATGCAGATCACGATGCTCGTCGCGCAGAACAGCGTCGAGCTGAAGGACATGGGCGTCGCCTCCTCCGCGACCACCCTCTTCCGTACGCTCGGCAGCTCCTTCGGCGTCGCGATCATGGGTGCGCTGTTCACCGGACGAGTGCAGGACGAGATGGTGGCCCGCGGTGGCGGAGCAGCCACCTCGAAGTCCGCGCAGCTGGACGCGGCGAGCCTGGCGAAGCTGCCGGACGCGGTGCGTGAGGCATACCAGTTCGCGGTGTCGTCCGGAACCCACATCGCCTTCCTGGTCGGCGCATCGGTCGGTCTGATCGCGCTGGTGGCGGCGCTGTTCGTCAAGGAGGTACCGCTGCGGGGGGCGGGCCCGGAGGCAAAGTCCTAGCCCACCGCCGAGAGCGGCGTGGAGGCACCGGAGCCGGTGGCCGACGCCAAGCAGAGCGAGAGCGTCTGACCCGACAGTGACCAGGGGCCCTGGGGCGCGCGGACCGCGCGCCCCAGGGCCCCTTTCGTCGCTGCCCGGCCGGATCAGCTGTCGAACGGTGTGCCGTCCGACGGCGCGACCGCCCGCGAGCTCTCGGGCCTGCGCTGTTCGGCGAGGTGCACGATCGGGAAGCTGCCGGTGTTCGTCGGCGCGTGCTCCGGCAGCCACAGCACGGCGATCGCCCCGCCGGTCCCCTCCGCCGCGCCCTGCGGCGCCGCGTTGCGGAACGTCAGCCGGGCGCCGAGCACCCGGGCCTGACCGGCCGCGATCGTCAGCCCCAGGCCGTGCCCGCGCCCGGAGCGGTCGCTGCTTCCGGTACGGAACCGGCTCGGGCCCTCGCGCAGCAGGTCCTCCGGGAAACCGGGCCCGTGATCGCGGATGCGCACCACCCGTCCCTCGACCGTGACCTCCACCGGAGTGGAGCCGTGCTTCGCGGCGTTCCCCAGCAGATTGCCGAGGATGCGCTCCAGTCGGCGCGGATCGGTGTTGACCCACGACTCGTGCACCACCCGGACCCGCACATCGGGATCCATCAGCGCGATCCGGCGGCTGACGAACTCGCCGAATGCGATCTCCTGCAGCTCGGCACGCTCCGAGGCACTGTCCAGCCTGGCCACCTCCAGCACGTCCTCGACGAGCGTGCGCATCGCCTGCGCCCTGTCCCGTACGAGCTCGGTGGGGCGGCCCGGCGGCAGCAGCTCGGCGGCGGTCAGCAGCCCGGTCACAGGGGTGCGCAGCTCGTGCGCGATGTCCGCGGTGACCCGGCGCTCCGCCTCGATCCGTTCGTTCAGCGCGTCCGTCAGGGCATCCACCGCGCGGGCCAGCTCGTCGGTCTCGTCCCGGATGACCCCTCCGATGGCCTCTCGGACCCGTACCTCCGTTTGGCCCTGCGCGACCTTGCCGGCCGCGGCCGCCGCCTTGCGCAGCCTGCGTGACAGCTGTCCGCCGATCAGCACGCCCAACGCACAGCCACCGAACACCACCGAGACGGAGCCGATGATCAAAGCCCGGTCGAGATCGCCCATGATCGTGGCGGAACGGTTCGCGAAGCGGGTGTGCAGGGACAGCACGTCGCCATTGGCCAGCGGCACGGCGGCCCACACATCGGGCACCCCGTTCCCGTACTCGTCGACATGCGTGGCCCGCCGGTTCTTACGGATCTCCGCCCGCAGGCTTTGCGGCATCGTCGGGTCGTTGAGCTTGGCGCCGAACTTGGGATCGGCCTTCTTCGTCTTCGTCGCCTCATACAGCAGCTGCGCGTATGTCAGCCGCTCCAGCTGGACCTCACGGGCGTTCTCCAGCATCGAGACGCGGGCGGCGTTGTGGACGACGAGGCTCAGCGCCACGGCGATGAGCGCGCCCACTGCGGCGATCGCGATACTGATCTTCCAGCGGACCCCCGTCCGCAGTGCCAGCCGCTTCATGGCTTGAGTTTGTAGCCGAAACCGCGGACCGTGTCGATCCGGTCCTGCCCGATCTTGGTACGCAGCCGCTGCACATGGACATCCACGACCCGGGTGTCTCCTCCCCAGCCGTAGTCCCAGACCCGTTCGAGCAGTTTGTCGCGCGAGAGCACCGTGCCGGGCGCGGAGGAGAACTCCAGCAGCAGCCGCATCTCGGTCGGGGTCAGCGCCACGGGTACGCCGCCCTTGCGTACCTCCATGCCCTCGGTGTCGATCTCCAGGTCGCCGAAGACCAGCACCCCGCCGACGGGCTTCGACTCCGTCTCCGCGCCGCCCTGCTGCCCGCCCGACGCATGGCCGAAGCGGCGCAGCACGGCTCGGATCCTGGCGACCAGAACAGCGCCGTCGAACGGCTTGGTGACGTAGTCGTCGGCGCCGGCCTCCAGGCCGAGAACCACGTCGATCGAATCGGCGCGGGCGGACAGCATGATCACGGGCACGGTCGACTCGTCGCGAATACGACGGCACAGACTGACCCCGTCCAGGCCCGGCACCATCACGTCGAGCAGGGCGATGTCCGGCCGGTCGGCCCGGAACGCCTCCAGACCGGAGAGGCCGTCGGGCATCGCGGTGACCGCGAAACCATCACGCTCCAGCGCCAGCTGGGTGGCCTCGCGGATGACATCGTCGTCCTCGACGAACAGGACGTGGGTCTCGGCCATCGACTGCTCTCAGTTTTTCGTCGGTTCCGTGGGCTCCGGAAAATCCCCTTCTCCGTTGCCGACGGCTCTGTTGAAGTCGTTGTGCACCCGGTCGTGCTCGGCGAACCGGTTGCCGGCCCAGCGGTACGTGACCACTTCCTCGCCCGACGGGTACGCGACCGCGTCCTTCTTCTCGTACACCTGCGTCGTCACGACCAGCTCGCCCCGGTCGATGGTGCCGTAGACCGCGGGCTGCTCGGTGGTGAAGATGTTCTTGTACGTGCCGTTGCTCTGCCGGTGGTACACGTAGGTGCCGACACCCACCGCGTCGCCGCAGGTCATCACATTCACCACGATGTCCGGCGCGGAGCCGCCCGTCAGCCTGCCGTACGAGGAGTCGACCGGGTACTCGTGACCCGTGCAGGGCTTCAGGTCCGTCCTGACCCGCTCGCTCACCCGG
Organism: Streptomyces sp. NPDC051020; assembly: GCF_040683105.1. NCBI lineage: Bacteria > Bacillati > Actinomycetota > Actinomycetes > Kitasatosporales > Streptomycetaceae > Streptomyces > Streptomyces sp. NPDC051020. The sequence continues at coordinate 134,039 of NZ_JBFBCG010000007.1, forward strand.
GAGTCCCGCTTGACCAGCTGGACAGGATCGACCCGCGGGGTGGTCTTTGCCGTGGACGGCGCGGTGGCCGAAGCCGTGACCTGGGCGGCCGGCTGGGAGCCTGCCGGGCCCTCGTCACGGGTTCCCGTACCACCGGTGGAACAGCTGACGGTGAGCAGCGCCAGAACGGCGAGCCCGACCAGTGCCGTACTGCTCGCAGCCCACCGGGTCCGCCGACGACCACCGCTGCGGGTCGCCCCGCTTCCGCCGGTCGCCGTGTCCCCGCCGGTGGTACCGCTTCTGCCGTCCCCGTGTTCACCGCTGCCTGTCAGGCCGCGCACCGCTCCCGCCCCCGTTCGTCATGACGCCGGTCCGCCTGTCCGCGGAGCTGCGCCCCTGTCCGCGCACGCTGCGCGGCGACGGTGGCAGGAGCCCGGTCGCCCGCCGTGTGGCCCTGGGCCTCACGGATCCTGGCTTCCCTGCTCATGGCCTCACGGCTCTCCAGTTCCTGGCGCAGCCGAGCCAGCGCACGGTGCAGCGTGCTCTTCACCGTACCGGCCGACATACCGAGCGCCGCGGCCGTCTCCTCCGTGCTCATCTGCTCCCAGTGTCGCAGCACGACGACGCTGCGCTGCTTGGGAGCCAGCACACCCAGGACGTCCATCAGGAGAGCACGGTCGGCGCGCTGCTCGGTGCCGTCCTCGATGCTGGCGTCGGGCAGCTGCTCGGTGGGCACCTCCTCCAGCTTGCGGGCCCGCCACCACTCCGTACGGGTGTTGATCATGACGCGGCGCAGGTAGGCATCGGCCAGGGACTTGTCGGCGATGCCGTCCCAGCGGCCGAAGGTACGGGCCAGGGCGGTCTGCAGCAGGTCCTGAGCGTCCACCGGGTCGGGGACCAGGCGGCGCGCACTGCGCAGCAGTGCGTCCTGCCGGGTGCGTACGTACTCTTCGAATTCGAGCACCTCGCCCTGCGCCATTCCAACCGCCTCCGTCCCCGTCGATCCCCGTTTGTCCTCTGCCGGTCACTGGTGCGTGGCTGACGTTCGGAGACGTTACGGAGCGGTTGTCACGGCGTTGTGCGGAGCAGCCATACGCCGACGCACGGCTGTCCATCGGTTGTGTAACAGCGGAGGGGAAGACCTTCCTGCTCTGCTCCCAGAGGGTGTCCGGCGGATCAGGGCCGTGCCAGGCGTCGCGGCCCTGATCCGGCACTAGGGCGTGTTTCGAAAGTCCCGTCTGCCAGGCGACGCCTGGCACGCACGCTCGCTGCGTTGTCGGGCTCGCCCCGCTACGCCGAGTATCGGGGCGACCCTCCGCCGCCCGCCCTACGGGCGGACGACGCCACTTTCGAAACACGCCCTAGCTCTGCGGAAGCCGGTACTGGCCGCCCGGCAGCGGTTCGACCAGGCCGTCGGCGACCAGGCCGTCCAGCGCCCGTGCCCGTTGCACCGGCTCGTCCCACACGGTGTCCAGTGCCGCCTGCGACACCGGGGTCACCGCCTCACGCAGAACGGCGAGCAACCGTCCGCGTACCTGCCGGTCCGTACCGGCGTAGGCCTGACCGCGGCGCGGAGGCCCCTCGTGCGCGGGTTTCCCGGCCAGCCGCCAGGCGCACTGCGTCGCGATCGGGCATTGCGTGCAGTCCTCGTTCTTGGCGGTGCAGACGAGCGCGCCGAGTTCCATCGTGGCTGCCGCCCAGCGGGCCGCGCGGTCGTCCTCGTCGGGGAGGAGCGCGCGGGCGAGCTTCCGCTCGGCGGCGGTGGTCGCGTTCGGCGGGTACTGAATGCCGGTCGCGGCCCGGGCGAACACCCGGCGGACGTTCGTGTCGAGCACGGGATGCCGCTGCCCGTACGCGAACGAGGCCACGGCCGCCGCTGTGTACTCACCGATCCCGGGCAGTGCGAGCAACTGGCTGTGCTCGCTCGGTACGTCGCCGCCGTGCCGTTCCGTTATTGCCTGCGCGGCGCCGTGCAACCGCAGCGCACGCCGCGGGTAACCGAGCCGGCCCCACGCGCGGACCGCTTCACCGGGCGGCTCGGCGGCCAGGTCGGCGGGGCGCGGCCAGCGGGCCAGCCACTGTTCGTACACCGGGATGACCCGGTTGACGGGGGTCTGCTGCAGCATGAACTCGCTCACCATCACACCCCAGGCGCCCGCCTCGGGGCGGCGCCAGGGCAGATCGCGGGCGTGCTGGTCGAACCACCCGATCACGGGAGCGTGGAGGGATGTGGGGGGCGTCTGTGTCGCAGTCATGGCAGTCATCGCATGTCGATCCTGACACGGAAGGGCAGACGATGGTCATGGCCACGGTGGTGTCGCCCCGCTTGAGGGCCCTTGGGGTGATAGCGCCACCCGTCTGCCCCCACGATGAGATCCGGTCAGCGCCTTCGCCCGGACTGCCGCCCGGGCTTCCGCTCAGGCCCCGGTCCGACCAGCGGCCTGTGCTGTGTGGCCCCGGGCCTGGCCGCCCGCCCCCGGGCCGGATATCCAGACAGCGAGGGATGCCCGGCTGTCCCGCACCGTCCGGGCGAGCGAGCGCGTCGGACGGGACAGCAGGACGGTCACCAGCGCCGCCACGGATCCGCCCACCAGCGGCCCCGCCGCGGCATCGTGCGGACAGCGCACCCCGGCACAGACCCGGGAGAGCGCCATCAGCAGCGCCATCGGCACGGTGAACCAGGCCGCGCGCGGCCGGGCGCACGCCGGTGCGACAGCGGCGGCGCCGGCTATGGCCGCGTGATTGCCCGGGAACGACCAGTCGCCCGTCGGCGGGCAGAGAGCGTCGACGAGACTGCCGCGCCGACAACCGCACGACAGGGGCGCTCCTCGTCCACGACCGTCTTGAGCACCTCACTGAACCACATGGCCGACCGCCGTCGCGAGGGGCGCAAGCACCGAGTGGGCCAGGACCGCCGCATGCTCTCCGCGTGCCTGCCACCAGCCCGCGACGAACAGCACGCCGAAGATCAGCAGCCCGCGGTCCGTCCATATTTCGGCGAGATGCCGCACCCAGGGTGGCGCGCCGTGCGCGAAGTCGGTGATGTCCCTGTACGCGGCCTCGGCGGTCGAACTCTTCATGTGACTGACCGTAGGCAAAGGTGCGCGGTCGTCACATTGCGCGATCGTCGGCGGCCGCACCTGACGAGAGTTGGGGTCGAAATCCAGCCACCCCATGATGATGATCCGCAAAACTTGGGGGCTGGAGCGGCGGGTAGGGGCGGGAGTTGGCGTGGATCTCTCGTACAGTTTGCGCCGTGGGATCTCTGCGCAATCCGATCGGGCCGCTTCCCTCCACCATCTACTGGCGGCGGAGGGCTGTAGCGGCGACGCTGGTTGCGCTGCTCGCGCTGCTGATCGTATGGGCCGTCACCTCCGATGGGAGCAAGGGGAACAAGGACGATTCCCGGCCCAACGGGTCCGGTCCCGCGCACTCCATCGGTCCTGGACCCGCCAGTTCCGGACCGGCCTACAGCCAACAGCCGGGCGGGCGCGACGAGTCGGGCACCACCGACGGCGGCGGCGACGGTACCGACGCGGGCTCCGAAGACACCACGGGCGGGACAGACGACAGCAGCAACGGCGACCCCGGCACCGGATCGGAATCCGGCAGCGCGTCCGGCGGCGGAACCGAGGGCCGACCGGTCCCGGCCGGCTCCTCGATCCCCGACTGCACCGCTTCCGCACTGCAGTTGACCCTGCGCACCGAGCTCAAGTACGGCCCCGGAGAGAAGCCGAAGTTCCGGTTGATCGCCAAGAACACGTCGTCCACCGCCTGCAAGGCCGACTTCGGACCGAAGAGTGCCGTGCTCACCATCACCGAGGCCGGTGGCGACGACGCCGAGGTGTGGTCCTCCAAGGACTGCCCGCGCAACGCGGGCAGTGTGCTGCTGGAGGTCCCGGCGGGCGCGACCATCGTGCACACCGTGGAGTGGGACCGGCAGAAGAGCGCTCCGCAGTGCGCGACGCCAACCGCGGGATCCGTGGGTCCGGGTACGTACCTCGTCGAGGCGAAGGCATCCGGCGAGCCCCTGCAGCGTGCGTCGTTCGTGCTCGGGAAGGACTGACGCGCAAGGCCCGCGTGCGAAGTGCCGGTGTACGAAGGGCCGGTTCGAGAAGGGTGAGTCCGCGAGGAGCTGACGCGAACGGCCGACGGGAAAGACCGGCTCGCGCAGGATCGGCCCGCCAGGTGCCGGCGTGCTGAGCGGGACGTGAACACGGTCCCACACGCACGTCGGGGCCCGGTCAACCGACCGGGCCCCGAGCCGACGTGAGAGCCGCCCCCTAGGTCCTGTCCGGTCGATCTTCGTGGATCAGCCTGCGGCGTCCGGTGCGGTGCATCGCAAGGCGGAGGATCGTCCTCGTACTGGGCGTACTCGGGCGACTGAAGACAACGCGGCGAGGTGCCGTGCCGGACGTCGCGGGCCCACGAAGATCGGCCGGACAGGGCCTAGACGTACCGCTCAAGAATCGACGACTCGGCCAGCCGCGAGAGCCCCTCGCGCACGCTCCGCGCCCGCGCCTCGCCGACTCCGTCCACCGTCTGGAGATCGTCCACGCTCGCAGCGAGCAGCTTCTGCAGTCCTCCGAAGTGCTCCACGAGCCGGTCGATGATCGCCCCGGGCAGTCGCGGCACCTTCGCCAGCAGCCGGAAGCCGCGCGGCGAGACCGCCGAGTCCAGGGTCTCGGGTGAGCCGCTGTACCCCAGGGCCCGTGCCACGACGGGCAGTTCGAGCAACTCGGTGTGAGTGAGCGCGTCCAGCTCGGTCAGCGCCTCCGCGACGGTACGGGACCGCTTCGCGGTCGGCTCCGGCACATAGTCGCGCACGACCAGCTCGCGCTCCGGCTCGACGCCCGCGATCAACTCGTCGAGCTGGAGCGAGAGAAGCCTGCCGTCGGTGCCCAGCTCCACCACGTACTCGGCGATCTCGGTCGCGATTCGGCGCACCATCTCCAGCCGCTGTGCGACGGCCGTCACATCGCGGACCGTCACCAGGTCCTCGATCTCCAGCGCGGAGAGCGTGCCCGCCACCTCGTCGAGCCGGAGCTTGTACCGCTCCAGCGTGGCGAGGGCCTGATTGGCGCGCGACAGGATCGCGGCGGACTCCTCCAGGACCCGGCGCTCCCCGTCCACGTACAGCGCGATCAGACGCATCGACTGCGAGACCGAGACGACAGGGAAGTTGCACTGCTTGGAGACCCGGTCCGCCGTGCGGTGGCGGGTTCCGGTCTCCTCGGTGGGGATGGAGGCGTCCGGGACCAGCTGCACGCCGGCCCGGAGGATCTTGCTCATGTCCTTGTCGAGGATCAGTGCCCCGTCGAGCTTGGCGAGCTCGCGCAGTCGCGTCGCGGTGAACTCGACATCCAGCACGAAGCCGCCGGTGCACATGGACTCGACCGTCTTGTCCATGCCCAGCACGATCAGCCCGCCGGTGTTGCCACGGAGAATGCGCTCCAGGCCGTCCCGCAAGGCCGTTCCGGGTGCGACGGCGCTCAGTGAGGCGCGCATCAGCGCCTCGTTACCGGTGCCTTGGCCGGACTTTCCGGGCGATGCTGCCCGGTCGTTGGCTGCCACTGCACTCCTCCGGTTACAGGTTTGCGGTGCCCTTACGTCCCTCATACCGTTCGTACGGACGGGCGAGACCAGGGCAAAGTCTACCGGCGCGCGTTGTCCTCCCGTGGGGCCTCCGTACGAGACCGGCGCGGGAGTACTCTCAGCGCGTCGCCCATGTTGGCGACTTCCGTGACCTTCATACCGGCCGGGACCTTCCCCGGGTCGGTCGGAACCAGCGCGTGGGTGAAGCCCAGCCGGTGTGCCTCGGCCAGTCTGCGCTGCACCCCGGTCACGCGTCTGACCTCGCCCGCGAGGCCCACTTCGCCGATCGCCACCAGGTTCTTGGGCAGTGGTGTGTCGCTTGCCGCGCTGGCCAGCGCCAGTGCGACCGCGAGGTCGGCGGCGGGCTCGGAGAGCTTCACACCGCCGACCGTCGCGCTGTAGATGTCCCGCTTTCCGAGCGAGCTGATCCGGCCGCGCTGCTCCAGAACGGCCAGCATCATCGAGACCCGGGACGTCTCGAGCCCGGAGGTGGTGCGCCGGGGCGACGGGATCTGCGAATCGACCGTCAGCGCCTGCACTTCGGCGACGAGCGGACGACGTCCCTCCAGGGTGACCGTGAGACAGGTGCCGGGTACGGGTTCGTCGCGCCGGGTGAGGAAGAGCCCGGACGGGTCGGCGAGGCCGGTGATGCCCTCGTCGTGCAGTTCGAAACAGCCGACCTCGTCCGTCGCGCCGTACCGGTTCTTCACGCCGCGGACCAGCCGGAGGCGCGCATGACGGTCGCCCTCGAAGGACAGCACCACGTCGACGAGATGCTCCAGCAGCCGCGGTCCGGCGATCGCGCCGTCCTTGGTGACGTGGCCGACCAGCAGCGTGGACATGCCCCGATCCTTGGAGGCGCGGATGAGCGCTCCGGCGACCTCCCGGACCTGCGCCATACCGCCGGGCGCACCGTCGATCTCGGGCGAGGCGACGGTCTGTACGGAGTCGAGGATGAGCAGGGACGGCTTGACCGCGTCCAGATGGCCGAGGACCGCGGAGAGGTCGGTCTCGGCCGCGAGGTACAGGTGGTCGTTGATCGCGCGGATGCGGTCGGCACGCAGCCGCACCTGGCTCGCGGACTCCTCCGCGGTGACATAGAGGGTGCGGTGCTCGTCACTGGCTGCCTTGGCTGCCACGTCCAGCAGGAGCGTCGACTTGCCCACGCCCGGCTCGCCCGCGACCAGCACCACAGCGCCGGGGACCAGCCCGCCGCCGAGCACCCGGTCCAGCTCGTCGACACCGGTCGACCGGGCGGTGGCCTGCCGGCTGTCGACCTGGCCGATGGGGAGAGCGGCCGTACTCACGCGGCCGGCCGCCGTCGTCCGTACGGCAGGGACACCGCCGAATTCCTCGACCGTCCCCCATGCCTGGCATTCGGGGCAGCGGCCGAGCCACTTGGCGGTGGTCCAGCCGCATTCGGTGCAGCGATAGGACGGCCGGTCCTTCGCGGATTTCGTACGGGCAGCCATGGCGCCACCGTATAGGTGAGGACTGACAACACCGCCCGGCGCGGGTGCCCGGGCGGTCGCGGTGGCAGGGAACGGAGAGGAGGCTCCGGCGGAATCAGGGGCTCCTGTCCCATTTTGAGCGATACGTTCACCCGTAAGGGTTAATAGTGGGCAAGAGACGCCAAGAACGTGCCTTGCCCTGCCTACGGTCGCCGGGTGACGAGCAGCAGGTTGGAGCCCTCCACATCCACTACCGGCGCACACCGGACGCAGCACCGTGCGCCCCACTCGTCGCCGCGGAGACCGCCCGCCCGTTACGAGCCGCATCTCGACGGCCTGTTCACCTACTGCCTCTCCGTGCTCTGCGACCACGACGGCGCCGTCGAGGCGCTCGGGACTGTGCTCGCCATCGCGGAACGGCAGGACGGGCGGTGCCCGGCGGGTGAGGAGGAACGTAAAACCTGGCTGTACGCGCTGGCCAGGTGGACGTGCCTGCGCAAGCTCGCCGAGCAGAAACGGGGTCGTCAGGCGCATCGCCGGCAGCCGGGGAAGCAGTCGGGCGGGGAGTCCCCCAGGGGGGCGCATCCGGAAAACCGTACGCTCCCGGCCGTCACCCCACCCCCGGCCACCAGCGGGGCGGGCGTCACGACCGCCGCCGCTCCGACCCCCGATTCCGCCCCGGCCGCCGAAGCGCACCGCCGAGAACTCGCGCAGCTCGCCTGGCCCGAAGCGGCCGGCACCACCCCCGAACAACGCGAAGCGCTCGAACTGGCCGTACGCCACCGCCTCGCCCCGAGCGCCGTGGCCGCCGTCCTCGGCCTCGAACCCGCGACCGCCCACGAGATCCTCGCCGCCGCGGCCTGCGAGGTGGAACGCACCCGCGCCGCTCTCGCCGTCGTCGAGACCGGCAACTGTCCCACCGTCGCCCGCCTCACCGGCGACCACCGGGTCCTGCTCTCCGCTGCCCTGCGCCGCGAACTCGTCGGTCACGTCGACGACTGCCCCCGCTGCCGTCGCGCCGCCGAACGGGCGGGCGCCGAGGGCCCCTGGCCGGGCGGTGTCTTGACCCCTGCGGCCGCGCTGCCGATCGTGGAGGCGCCGCGGCCGTCCGCATGCGTCGCGATGATCCATGCCCAGAGGAATCGGTCCGGCAGTCCGCGCTTCGACCGTGCGGGCTTCCCGATGGACCCCAAGGACCACGCCGCGCGCCGGGACCGTCTCCGGGCGAGGGTCGTGACGACGACGGTGGTGGCGACGGTTGTCGCCGCCCCCGTGATTGCCCTGTGGTCCGCCTACCGGGGGGCGCCGCTGACCGGCGAGGGGCACGACGGAGCGCCGGTCACCGCAGCCGGGACGGACGACCGGCGCGGTCTCGACGGCGACCCGCACGACCGCTACGAGAACGCGGGCAACGCCAGCCCCGAGCCCGGCGCCCGCTTCAAGGACGGCAGCCGTACACCGGATGTCTCCGCCGAGGTCGTCAGCTTGGCGACGGGATGGCACGGCCCCGGCAGGATCCGGGTCACGGCCCGTTCCTCCGGCGGCGCGACGCTGATCACGCTGACCGCCTCGGGCGGCGCGCCCGTGGCCTGGTCGGCGCGGGCGGATGCGCCCTGGCTGCGCCTCAGCAGGTCCTCCGGCACTCTTGCCGCAGGTGAGAGCGTGACGATCCGCGTCCTTGTCGACCACAGGAGGGAACCGGCGGGTGCCTGGGGTGCCCGTATCGGCCTCGCCCCATCGGGCTCGGCGGTGGCGATCAGCGGGTACGGAGCGACGTCGTCCGGCGGCCCGTCCGCCCCGCCGCCGTCCTCACCCGGTCCCACGGCCCCGTCGCCGGACCCGACGGAGCCCACATCCTCGCCGCCGGCCCCGTCACCGACTGCCCCGTCGCCGGACCCGACGGAGCCCACGCCCTCGCCGCCGGACCCGACTCAGTCACCGTCACCGGACCCGTCGAACTCGCCCAGCCCGTCCGACCCCGGGACGAGCCCGTCCGGCCCGGCGCCGACGGGCTGAAAGCCGACCTCGGCCCGTCGGCCCTCAGCCCAGCGGGCCACTGGTCCCCTGGGCCTTGGCGGGTCCTACCGGATCCGCCGGATGCGGCGCCATCGGCAGCAGCGAGGACAACCGCTCCTCGCACAGCTCGACCAGCCGCTCGTACGCCTCTTTGCCCATCAGCTCGGTGAGCTCGGGCCGGTAGGAGACGTAGACCGGCTCCCCGGCCCCGTGCGCCGAGGTCGCCGACGTGCACCACCAGTGCAGATCGTGACCGCCCGGACCCCAGCCCCGGCGGTCGTACTCGCCGATCGAGACCTGGAGCACGCGCGTGTCGTCGGGGCGGTCGATCCATTCGTACGTCCGCCGGATCGGCAGCTGCCAGCACACGTCCGGCTTGGTCTCCAGGGGCTCCCTGCCCTCGCGCAGCGCCAGGATGTGCAGCGAGCACCCGGCTCCGGCCGCGAATCCGGGCCGGTTCTGGAAGATGCAGGACCCCTTCCAGCGGCGCGTCTGGCGTTCGCCGTCGTCATCGACCTCGACCCAGCCCGTCTCCGTACCGACGTCGTGGAACTGCCACAGCTCCGGCGTCAGCCGGGAGACGTGGTCCGCCACCCGTTTCTCGTCGTCCTCATCGGAGAAGTGCGCACCCAGCGTGCAGCATCCGTCGTCCGCACGGCCCGCCTGGATGCCCTGGCAGCCACTGCCGAAGATGCAGTTCCACCTGGAGGTCAGCCAGGTCAGGTCGCAGCGGAAGATCTGCTCGTCGTCCGCGGGATCGGGGAACTCGACCCAGGCGCGTGCGAAGTCGATCCCCTTCTCGTCTTCGGACCGGTCAGGCCCGGTCATTTCCGGCTGCTGCATCTCCCGCTTCGTTCTCTGTTTCTTCGTGACTTTGCCCGGCTTCGCCTTTTTCGTCTTTGCCACGGGCCAAGGGTAAGTCCGCAGGAGCAGTAGCGTTCCGCGTATGAGACTCGGAGTCCTCGACGTGGGGTCGAACACGGTTCATCTGCTGGTGGTGGACGCACATCCAGGCGCCCGCCCGCTGCCCGCGCACTCGCACAAGGCGGAGCTGCGCCTGGCCGAACTTCTCGATGCGGACGGAGCGATCGGCCCCCAGGGCGTGGACCGGCTCGTGTCGACGATCGCCGGTGCGCTGCTGGCCGCCGAGGACAAGGGCTGCGAGGACGTGCTGCCGTTCGCCACGTCCGCGGTGCGGGAAGCGAGCAACGCCGACCATGTGCTGACCCGGGTACGGGAGGAGACGGGCGTCGATCTCGCCGTCCTCAGCGGCGAGGAGGAGGCCCGGCTCACCTTCCTCGCGGCCCGCCGCTGGTTCGGCTGGTCGGCGGGGAAGCTGCTGGTCCTCGACATCGGCGGCGGCTCGCTGGAGATCGCGTACGGCATCGACGAGGAGCCCGACGCCGCCGTGTCGCTGCCGCTCGGGGCCGGGCGCCTCACCGCCGGCTGGCTGCTGCACGACCCGCCGGACCCGACGGAGGTGAAGGTGCTGCGCCGCCACGTGCGGGCCAGCATCGCCCGTACGGTCGGCGAGTTCAGCCGCTTCGGCAGCCCCGACCACGTCGTGGCGACCTCCAAGACGTTCAGGCAGCTCGCCAGGATCGCGGGCGCCGCGCGCTCCGCCGAGGGTCTCTACGTGCAGCGCGTCCTCACCCGGAAGGCCCTGGAGGAATGGGTGCCCAAGCTGGCGGCCATGACAGCCGACCAGCGCGGCCGGCTGTCCGGTGTCTCCGAGGGGCGGGCCGCGCAGCTGCTCGCCGGGGCGATGGTCGCCGAGGGGGCGATGGATCTCTTCGGTGTGGAGGAGCTGGAGATCTGCCCGTGGGCGCTGCGCGAGGGAGTGATCCTGCGCCGCCTGGACCACCTCCCGACGGCGGCGTCCGCCGCCCTGAACTGACCGCGCGTTCCGCCCAGGGGCCGGGGCGACGGGGGAGCGCGGAACGCCGGGCGCGGAGTCATGGCCCTTCTCACTTTCCGTCCCGACGCCTCGGTGGCGCGCACACCTGCCCCGTACGCTGTCTGCGTGGCAGAACCAGTGGTGCGCATCCCGGATGCGAAGGTCGCCCTGTCGACGGCTTCCGTCTATCCGGAGTCGACGGCGACGGCCTTCGAGATTGCCGCACGTCTGGGCTACGACGGTGTCGAGCTCATGGTCTGGACCGATCCCGTCAGCCAGGACATCGAGGCGCTGCGACGCCTCTCGGACTACCACCAGGTGCCGATTCTCGCCGTCCACGCGCCCTGTCTGCTGATCACCCAGCGGGTCTGGTCCACCGATCCCTGGGTGAAGCTCCAGCGGGCCCGGGCGGCCGCGGAGAAGCTCGGAGCGACGACCGTCGTCGTCCATCCGCCGTTCCGCTGGCAGCGTCAGTACGCGCGCGACTTCATCACCGGCATCTGGCGGATGGCGGACGAGACGGATGTGCGCTTCGCCGTCGAGAACATGTACCCGTGGCGGTACCGGGACCGCGAGATGCTCGCGTACGCCCCCGACTGGGACGTCACCAACAACGACTACCGCCACTTCACCGTGGACTTCTCGCACACGGCGACCGCCCGCACCGACGGCATGGCCATGGTCGACCGGATGGGCGACCGGCTCGCCCACATCCACCTCGCCGACGGCAAGGGCTCCAACAAGGACGAGCACCTGGTGCCCGGCCGCGGTGACCAGCCCTGCGCGGAACTGCTGGAGCGCCTGGCGCGTACGGGCTTTGACGGCCATGTCGTCATCGAGGTCAACACCCGCCGCGCCATGTCCGCAGCCGAGCGTGAAGCCGACCTGGCGGAAGCGCTCGCCTTCACCCGGCTCCACCTGGCGTCCTCGTCGGCGCAGGTCCCGCGCTCATGACCCCCGGCAGGACGGGCGGGAACACCGGCGGGGAGGGCACGGCGCACACACCCCCCGAGCGCCCGAAGCGCCGAGGCCGCCCCGCCCGTACGACGGCAGACACCGGCCCCGGCGCCCGCGAACGCATCCTGGAAGCGGCCCGTACCGAATTCGCCGAACGCGGCTACGACAAGACGTCGATCCGGGGCATCGCCAGGGCGGCAGGCGTCGACGCCGCACTCGTCCACCACTACTTCGGTACGAAGGACGAGGTCTTCGCGGCGGCGATCGAGGTCTCCTTCGAACCCGCCCTGGTGATCCCGTCCGTCCTGGGCATGGGCACGGACGGCCTGGGGGAGCGGCTGGCCCGCTACTTCATCGGCGTGTGGGAGAACCCGGCGTCCAGAGCCCCTCTGCTGGCGATCATGCGCTCCGCCCTGACGCACGAAGGGGCGGCGAAGGTCCTGCGCGGCTTCGTCCTGCGACGGCTGCTGGAGCGGATCGCGGAGGCGCTGGACGTACCGGACCCGACGTTCCGTGCGGAACTGGCCGCGTCGCACATGCTCGGGATCGTGATGCTGCGGTACGTGATCCAGGCGGAGCCGCTGGCTTCGGCGGACCCCGAGAAGATCATCGCCATGGTCGCACCGACGCTCCAGCGTTACTTGACGGAGACCTGACCGCCCCGGGTGACCTTTCGGTCCGTTGGGCGTTCGAGAACCGGGGGCCCGAGTGGAGCCCCGGTTCCAGGACGGGGGCCGGCAGGGGGAACGAACCCCGCACGGCGACCCCCACACCTCGCCCGCCCACTGAGCACCCCGTCCCGCATTCCGGACACGGTGTCCAGATCTTGGAGTCGAGGCGTAGGCTCGAAAGCAGTCTTTTCTGTCGAAGGAGCGAGAGACGATGCCCCAGCTGAGGTCCCGCACTGTCACCCACGGCCGCAACATGGCGGGCGCTCGCGCCCTTATGCGGGCCTCGGGCGTAGCCGGCGAGGACATCGGCAAGCCGATCATCGCGGTCGCCAACTCGTTCACCGAGTTCGTCCCCGGCCACACCCACCTCGCCCCCGTGGGCAGGATCGTCTCCGACGCCGTCAGGGCCGCAGGCGCCGTCCCCCGTGAGTTCAACACGATCGCCGTCGACGACGGCATCGCGATGGGCCACGCCGGGATGCTCTACAGCCTCCCGTCCCGCGACCTGATCGCCGACTCCGTCGAGTACATGGTCGAGGCGCACTGCGCGGACGCGCTGATCTGCATCTCCAACTGCGACAAGATCACCCCCGGAATGCTGATGGCCGCGATGCGCCTCAACATCCCGACGGTCTTCGTCTCCGGCGGCCCGATGGAGGCCGGCCAGGCGACCCTCGTCGACGGCACGGTCCGCAAGCTCGACCTGATCAACGCGATCAGTGACGCCGTCAACGAGAACGTCTCGGACGAGGACATCCTGCGTATCGAGGAGAACGCCTGCCCCACCTGCGGCAGCTGTTCCGGCATGTTCACCGCCAACTCGATGAACTGTCTGACCGAGGTCCTCGGCCTCTCCCTCCCCGGCAACGGCTCCGTCCTCGCCACGCACACCGCCCGCAAGGCGCTGTACGAGGAGGCCGGCCGCACGGTCGTCGAGATCACCAAGCGCTACTACGAGCAGGGCGACGCGACGGTCCTGCCGCGCTCCATCGGCACCCGTGCCGCGTTCGACAACGCGATGGCGCTGGACATCGCCATGGGCGGCTCCACCAACACGATCCTGCACCTGCTCGCCGCCGCGCAGGAGGCCGAGCTGGACTACGACCTCGAGGACATCAACGAGGTCTCCCGCCGCGTCCCCTGCCTGTCGAAGGTCGCTCCCAACGTGGCCCCTGGTGGCACGTACTACATGGAGGACGTCCACCGGGCCGGCGGCATCCCCGCCATCCTCGGTGAGCTGCACCGCGGCGGCCTGCTCAACGAGGACGTGCACTCGGTGCACTCCGCCACCCTCGGTGAGTGGCTGAAGAACTGGGACGTCCGCGGCGGCTCCCCGTCCCCCGAGGCCGTCGAGCTGTGGCACGCGGCCCCCGGATGCGTGCGTTCCGCGACGGCCTTCTCACAGTCCGAGCGCTGGGACACCCTCGACCTGGACGCGGCGGGCGGCTGCATCCGCGACCTGGAGCACGCGTACTCCAAGGACGGCGGCCTCGCGGTCCTGAAGGGAAACCTCGCCGAGGACGGCTGCGTCGTGAAGACGGCGGGCGTCGACGAGTCGATCTGGACCTTCGAGGGCCCGGCGGTCGTCTGCGAGTCGCAGGACGAGGCCGTCGACAAGATCCTCCGCAAGGAGATCAAGGAGGGCGACGTCGTCGTCATCCGTTACGAGGGTCCGCGCGGCGGCCCCGGCATGCAGGAGATGCTCTACCCCACCTCCTTCCTGAAGGGCCGTGGCCTCGGCAAGAGCTGTGCGCTCGTCACCGACGGCCGCTTCTCCGGCGGCACGTCGGGCCTGTCGATCGGCCACGCATCGCCGGAGGCGGCGTCGGGCGGCACGATCGCACTGGTCGAGGACGGGGACCGGATCCGGATCGACATCCCGAACCGTTCGATCGAGCTCCTCGTCCCCGAGGCCGAGCTGACCACCCGCCGTGAGGCGCTGAACGGCGTGTACGCGCCGAAGAACCGCGAGCGCAAGGTCTCGGCGGCGCTGCGGGCGTACGCGGCGATGGCGACGAGCGCGGACCGCGGCGCGGTGCGCGACGTCTCGAAGCTCGGCTGATACGCCACCGGATCCCGCACACGCGACGGCCCCCGGCGTTTTCCATACGCCGGGGGCCACTGCGTGTGCCTGACGAGACGGAAGGGTAGTGACCTCACGTATCGGGGCAGATGCCCAGAGTCACGCCCATCATGCATTCTCACGATTGGGGGAGCATGCACATCCCTTTCCGTACCGACGCCCGCATTCACCGCTCGGCGGTCATCGCCTCGGCGATCGCCGCGCTGGCGGCCCTCGGCGCCGTCCCGGCCCACGCGGCGTCCGCCGAGGCCACCACCGTGACCGCAGCCACCCCGGCCGGTATCTGCGGATCCGGCTACACCCAGATCGACTCGCACGCCTTCCGTAACTCCACCACCGAACTCGCCCGCGTCTATCTGCTCTACAACGCGAGCACCAAGTCCAACTGTGTGGTCACCCTCCACTCCCCCTCCACCAGCGGTTTTGCGCTGCCGACCGGCGCCTGGCTCGATGTGGACGGCGACGGCAAGGGGCAGGCGAAGGACCAGGGCACGTACTCCTCGTACGCCGGTCCGGTGCGCCTCGCCGCGGGCGGCCGCTGCGTGAAGTGGGGCGGAATGATCGAGGCGGGCGTCGGTACGTACACGTACACGAGCCCGTGGGAGCACTGCGGCTGATGCCGGGCGGCGCTGCTCCGTCCCCCGTAGGGGCAGCGCCGCCGGTACCGCCGCCGACCCGGGGATAATCGACCTCGTGAGCGAGAAAAGCGAAGCCTCCGACGGCACCGAGCCCAGCACCGCGAGCACCGGCACCGCCCCCGGCCCGCAGCCCGAGCCCATCCGCTTCTTCGGCACGACCTGGGTCGAGCACGACGGCCGGTACGGGCTCTGCCGCGTCGGCGTTGCCCTCGGCTCTCTCGCCGCTGCCGTCGCCTCCTGCTTCGTGCTCCGCTTCGCCTACCAGGGCCTGGAGATCGCCGATGTCGGCAGCTTCGTCGGCATCCTGGTCGTCCTGATGTTCGGCATCTGCAGCGCCATCGCCTTCCGCAAGACCTGGGAAGGGTTCAGCCGCCGCCCCGCCGAGCCGGCCGGCGAGGACAACCTGCGCAGTCTGAAGACGATCGGTTTCGTCGGCTCGCTGCTCGCGTACTTCTTCCGCTCGGTCCTGGAGGCGCCCGGCGAGAAGCTGCGGCGCACGGAGTACGAGGCGGCCGTCGCCCAGTACGCGAAGCGCCGCTCGGCCCGGACCGGAAACCCGGCAGGCCGCAAGACACCCAAGGGCAGGAAGCCCCGCCGCAGGTAACCGTTCCGGTGCCGCGAGCCGGCGGGACTTGCAAAACTCGCCCTGGGACCGGTAGCCGCCCGCGGCCCGCTTCGTTCCGTGCGCCCCGATCGGGAGGGACAGGCGGTGCCGCAGCATGCTGATCCCGGCTGCCGGCGTCTGGATGTGCGCCGCCTGGCAGCGGCGCGCGAGCGCCCACTGATCATGCGTGGCCTTGGTGATGGCCCCGGCGATCCGCGACGACGACACCCCGGTCAGCTCCCACTTACGCGACGCCCAGGTGTCCGTGCTGTGCTCCAGATCCACCGGCGCGACGTGTCTTGAGGTCACGCGAAGCCAGATGGCCCCGGTGCTCACCGACCGCACGCGGCACCCTCTCGTCCCGGGGAGTGAGGTGTCCCGGACGGTCCCGGATCGCCACCCCGCAAAGCCCCGGCACCACGAAGGGTGCCGGGGCTCCCGCACACCCCCACCACACCACCCCCTTCCGCAAGGCCGGACACCCGCTGTCCAGCCCCACGAGCAACAGCCGCCAAAGGGTCACCCGTTCGGCCCCAGAACTCCCGTTCACGCCCCCACGCCCCACCGGCAGGACTCACTCCACCGCCCGGAACCACTGCCCGAGCCGCAGCGCCCAGCCCGACGTGCACCGGACCGCCGACGATCCCGGTGATTCAGCCCCGGCCCGGCCGGCATCCCCGGCCGCCTGCGCCTGCGTGCAGCGAAGGCCGCGCACCGCCCCGGTGCCTTGACGAGAGGGCGCGGCGAGGATCAAAATTCGCCGCATGATGAATTATTCCGGTGCCGCCATCGAGGCCCGCGGCCTCACGGTCGTACGAGGCAACCGCACCGTCCTGCGCGGCCTCGACTTCACCGTCGAACCCGGCAGGATCACCGGCCTCCTCGGCCCCTCGGGCTGCGGCAAATCCACCCTGATGCGAGCCGTCGTCGGCACCCAGGCCAAGGTCACCGGCACCCTCGACGTCCTCGGCAACCCCGCGGGCCACCCCACCCTCCGCCCGCGCATCGGGTACGTCACCCAGGCGCCGTCGGTCTACACCGACCTCAGCGTCCGGCAGAACCTCGACTACTTCGCGGCGATCCTTCAGCCGGGCCGCAGACACCGGGACGCCCGCCGCGCCGCCGTCGCCCGCGCCCTCACCGACGTCGACCTGACCAGCCACGCGGATGCTCTCGCCGGCACTCTCTCCGGCGGCCAGCTGACCCGTGTCTCCCTCGCCGCCGCCCTGCTCGGCACCCCCGAGCTCCTCGTTCTCGACGAACCGACCGTCGGCCTCGACCCGGTACTCCGCCGCGACCTGTGGAGCCTCTTCCACACCCTCGCCGCCGACCACGGCACCACGCTCCTCGTCTCCTCCCACGTCATGGACGAGGCCGAGCGCTGCCACCGCCTGCTCCTCATGCGCGAGGGCGAGATCCTCGCCGACGGCACCCCCGAGGCACTGCGCACCCACGCCCGGACCACCACCGTCGAAGAAGCCTTCCTCCACCTGGTCGACGAGGCCGCCACATCTCAGGAGAACGCCCGATGAGCACGACCAACACGCCGCAGCAGGCCCCCGCCACCCCTCAGGCCCCCACCGGCGCCCGGGCCCGGCCCGAACCCCAGGCCCTCAGCCCCGCCCGCACGCTCGCCACCGCCGCCCGCGTCCTGCGCCAGCTGACCCATGACCTCCGCACCGTCGCGCTGCTGCTCCTCATCCCGGTCGTGATGATCACGCTGCTCCGGTACGTCTTCGACGGCAGCCCGCAGACCTTCGATGCCATCGGCGCCTCGCTCCTCGGCATCTTCCCGCTGATCACGATGTTCCTGGTGACCTCGATCGCCACCCTTCGCGAACGCACGTCAGGCACTCTGGAACGCCTCCTCGCCATGCCGCTCGGCAAGGGCGACCTGATCGCCGGCTACGCCCTCGCCTTCGGCGCCGTCGCGATCCTCCAGTCCCTCCTGGCCACCGCGCTCTCGGTCTGGGTGCTCGGGCTCGACGTGGTCGGCTCCCCCTGGCTGCTGCTCCTCGTCGCCCTGCTCGACGCCCTGCTCGGCACGGCCCTCGGCCTCTTCGTCTCCGCCTTCGCCGCGTCCGAATTCCAGGCCGTCCAGTTCATGCCGGCCGTGATCTTCCCGCAGCTCCTGCTCTGTGGACTGTTCGTCGCACGCGACCGGATGGCACCCGCCCTCGAAGCGATCTCGAACGTCCTGCCCATGTCGTACGCGGTCGACGGCATGAACGAAGTCCTCCACCACACCGAGGTCACCGGCAACTTCGTCCGCGACGTCCTGATCGTCTCGGGCTGCGCCCTGCTCGTCCTCGCCCTTGGCGCAGCCACCCTCCGCCGCCGCACCACCTGACGTGCCGGTGCGAGGATGGCGGCGACGACGCACCAGAACCGCGTACCACCGCACCGTCCGGAGGGTGAACCACATGACCCAGACAGTCGCAGTCCTCGGCACCGGCAAGATCGGCGAGGCCCTGCTCAGCGGCATGATCCGGGCGGGCTGGCGCCCTGCCGACCTGCTCGTCACCGCCCGCCGCTCCGAGCGTGCCGAGGAACTCCGCACCCGTTACGGCGTCGAGTCCGTCACCAACGCCGAAGCCGCCAAGCGCGCCGACATCCTCATCCTCACGGTCAAGCCCCAGGACATGGGCCGCCTCCTCGACGAACTCACCTCCCATCTCACGGCCGACCGGCTGGTCATCAGCGCCGCCGCCGGTATCACGACCGCCTTCATCGAGGACCGCCTCGCCGCGAAGACTCCGGTCGTACGGGTCATGCCGAACACCCCCGTCCTCGTCGACGAGGGCATGTCCGTCATCTCGGCGGGCAGCCACGCCACCGCCGAACATCTCGCCACCGCCGAGGCAATCTTCGGCGGTGTGGGCAAGACCCTCCGCGTCCCCGAGTCCCAGCAGGACGCCGCGACCGCGCTGTCCGGATCGGGACCCGCGTACTTCTACTTCCTCGTCGAGGCGATGACCGACGCGGGCATCCTGCTCGGTCTGCCCCGCGCCCAGGCCCACGACCTGATCGTGCAGGCCGCCATCGGCGCGGCGGTGATGCTCCGGGACAGCGGCGAACACCCGGTCAAGCTCCGCGAAGCCGTCACCAGCCCGGCCGGCACCACCATCAGTGCCATCCGGGAGCTGGAGAACCACGGCGTACGCGCCGCCCTGATCGCCGCCCTCGAAGCAGCCCGCGACCGCAGCCGCGAGCTGGCCTCGGGCAACGGCTGACCCTCACTTCCCGGCAGCAGCCACCAGCTCCGCACTGGTCACGACCTTCGCGAACCCGCCGCTGTGCAGCGACACAGCGGCGGCCCGCGCCGCCTCACCGACCTCCCGCTCCCCGAGGCGGCCCGCCGTACGGGATTCGGCGCGGGATCACCATGCGCCAACACTTCGCGACCACCTGGCCACCAGCCCCCGGGACTACCGCCTGGCCGTCCGCCACACTCCGGGTCAGCCGGAGGTTGACACGGGCCGCCCGGAACCGTAATGTTCTCCGAGTTGTCCGACGTGAGCGCCGACCCCGGTCGGTCCCCGGACAGCCATTCCGCAGGAACCACATCGAGCAAGCGACATCTGTCGCCCAGCTTTCTGTGCGCATTTGCGAAATGAGGAATCCGTGTTCGAAGGAACGCGACCCCGATTAGCGTCGGGGCCCAGGATTCCGCTAAAGTCTCACTCGTCGGAACGGCCCAACAGCCGGGAAGACAAATCCCGCTGACTGGGAATCAGGCCCGAAAGGATCTGATAGAGTCGGACTCGCCGGAAAGGGAAACGCGAAAGCGAAGAACTGGAAAGCGCAGTAACAAATCTTCTGCTTCGCAGAGGGCCCGCTTCGGCCGGGAATCGGACACGAAAGAGTCTGATAGAGTC